>JANQIR010000129.1 GCA_028282065.1 Aestuariivirgaceae bacterium | reverse complement strand
CCAATCCGACAAGGGTGGGCTGGTGTTCGGCGGCGATATCGACGGTTACAACTCCTATGCGCGGCGCGGCAATCTCCCGGTCGTCGAACATGTCATCGAAAGCGGTATGGCGATGATGCCCGGCCTGTCGCGGGTTCGCGTGCTCAGGTCCTGGGGCGGCATCATGGACATGTCCATGGACGGTTCGCCGATCATCGACAAGACCGATATTGACGGCCTCTACATCAACTGTGGCTGGTGCTACGGCGGCTTCAAGGCGACACCGGCGTCCGGCTGGTGCTTTGCCCACACCATCGCAAAGAACGAACCGCACGAGTTCAACGTCAAGATGCGCCTGGACCGGTTCTACACAGGCGACACGATCGACGAAAAGGGCGCCGGCGCCCAGGCCAACTTACATTAAGGGGGGAGATAAAATGCTGATCAACTGCCCCTATTGCGGGCCAAGGCCGGTGGAAGAGTTCACGGTGAAGGGCGACGCTTCGCCGGAGCGGCCCCGGAGCAACGAGCCTTCCACGATGGACGACTGGTACGCGTATGTGTTCCTGCGCGACAACGTGAAGGGCCGGACGAAAGAATTCTGGCATCACAGCGGCGGTTGCCGCTCGTGGCTTGTGGTGGAGCGGGATACGCTCACGCATGAGGTCTACTCGGTGACGCCCGCGCGTGATGTCGCGCGGAAGCAGAAGCGTGCGAGGCGGGCAAAATGAGTAGATATCGACTCGATACAGGCGGTTTGATCGACCGCAACGCGCCTGTGACGTTCAGCTTTGACGGTCAGTCCTATCAAGGCTTTCAAGGAGATACGCTGGCCTCAGCGCTGCTCGCCAACGGGGTCACGCTCATGGGCCGCAGTTTCAAGTATCACCGGCCGCGCGGCGCAGTGACCGCCGGGGCAGCGGAACCGAACGCGTTGATGGAGATTGGCGAGGGCGGCCGCAAGGAAGCCAATACAAGGGCCACGGTCCAGGAACTCTACGAGGGCCTCACTGCCAACAGTCAAAACTGCTGGCCGTCCTTGCGCAACGATATCGGCGCGCTCAACTCCCTGGCCTCGTCGATCTTCGTGGCGGGCTTCTACTACAAGACCTTCATGTGGCCGAAGTCGTTCTGGGAGAAGATCTACGAGCCGCTGATCAGACGGGCGGCCGGCCTTGGCCGCGCCACCCATGAACGGGATCCGGACCGCTACGAGAAGGCCTATAGGCACTGCGATGTGTTGGTTGTCGGATCTGGTCCGGCCGGTTTGATGGCGGCGCTTGCGGCCGGGCGCAGCGGCGCCCGGGTGATCCTGGCGGATGAGGGTTCCCTGCTCGGGGGATCGTTGCTTTACGAGAACGACGTGATTGATGGCAAGCCGGCGCGTGACTGGGCGCGGGAGATGCTGACCGAACTGGCCGGTATGCCCGACGTCACCCTTATGCCGCGCACGACCGTGTTCGGCTGGTATGACGGCAATATCTTCGGTGCGCTGGAACGGGTACAGAAACACGTTGCTCATCCCTCGCACAATGCGCCGGTCGAACGGACCTGGCGTATTCTTGCCAGGCGTGCGGTGCTGGCGTCCGGTGCCGAAGAACGCCCGCTTGTGTTTCCAGGCAATGACCGCCCCGGTGTGATGCAGGCTTCGGCTGTCAGAACCTATGTCAACCGTTATGCAGTGGCTCCCGGCGAAGCGGCTGTCGTGTTCACCAACAACGATTCCGGCTACCGTACGGCGCGTGACCTTGTGGCAGCCGGTATAGCGGTCCGTGCCGTTGCCGACAGCCGCGCCGAACCGGCGGAACTGGATGCCGGCGATGCTGAGGTCATACCGGGTGCCGTGGTCACCTCGGTCAATGGTGGCAGGTCGATCTCCGGCGTTGATATCCGTTCGGCCAAAGGTGTCCAGCATGTCTCGTGTGATCTGGTCGCCATGTCCGGTGGATGGAATCCGGTCGTTCATCTGGCTTGTCACAGGGGCCGCAAGCCGGATTGGAACGAAGACCTTGCGGCATTCGTGGCACCCGAAGTGGGGCCTGAACTCGTCACAGCCGGATCGGCGGCCGGGCAGATGACGCTTGCCGGGTGTCTCAAGGACGGCGCCGAGAAAGGCGCAAAGGCGGCGGGGGAGGCCGGGTTCAAGGTGCGCCGAGTGGGAGTGCCCAAGGTCAAAGCCGACTGGACCTACGCGCTGGAACCGTTGTGGCGGGTCAAGGACGGCAAGGGTAAGGCCTTCGTCGACTATCAAAACGACGTGACCGACAAGGATCTGCCACTGGCCGTGCGGGAAGGCTACCGCGATGTCGAACTTGCCAAGCGCTATACGACACTTGGTATGGCTACCGACCAGGGCAAGCTGTCCAACATCAATGGACTGGCGCTACTTGCCGAAGCCACCGGAAAATCAATCCCCGACGTCGGGACGACCACCTTCAGGCCATTCTATACCCCGGTGTCGTTCGGCGCCATGGCCGGCGCACATACCGGCACGCACTTCATGCCGGTACGCAAGACGCCGTTGCATAACTGGGCGCAGGAGCTGGGCGCCGTCTTTGTCGAGGCCGGCCTGTGGTACCGCTCACAATGGTTTCCGCAAGCAGGCGAGAGCGACTGGACGGAAAGTGTGTCCCGCGAGGTGATCACGACGCGAACCAAGGTCGGTGTCTGTGACGTGTCGACACTGGGCAAGATAGATGTTCAGGGACCGGATGCTGCCGAATTCATGAACCGGCTCTATAGCAATGGCTGGAAGACCCTGCCGGTCGGCAAGGCACGGTATGGCCTGATGCTGCGCGAAGACGGCATGGTCTTTGACGATGGTACATCCAGCCGTCTGGCTGAGGATCACTATTTCATGACCACCACGACGGCCAACGCGGCCGGTGTCATGTCGCACATGGAATTTTGCCACCAGGCATTATGGCCGGAACTCGATGTGCAATATGTTTCGGTGACGGAACAATGGGCACAAATGGCGGTTGCCGGACCGTTCGCCCGCAAGACTTTGGAAAAGCTCATTTCCGAGGATATCTCCAACGAAGCGTTCCCCTACCTCGCGGCTGGTGAGGTCACCGTGCTTGATGGCATCAAGGGACGTCTGTTCCGTATCTCCTTCTCGGGCGAACTGGCGTATGAGTTGTCCGTGCCCGCTGATTATGGCGATGCGGTTGTCCGCGCCATCATGCATGCCGGCGAAGAATTCGGTATCGAGCCCTATGGCACGGAAGCCCTGTCGGTCATGCGCATCGAAAAGGGCCATGTTGCCGGTGGTGAACTCAACGGTACATCGACCGCATACGACATGGGTCTTGGCCGGATGATGTCGACTAAAAAGGACTATATCGGGCGGATGATGGCGCAGCGCGATGCGTTTCACCGGCCGGGCCGCGAACAGTTCGTCGGGCTGAAACCGGTGCGGCGGCAGGATCGCATCCGGGCCGGGTCGCATCTTTTGAGGCTTGGCGAAGAGCCCTCCATGGCGAACGATCAGGGCTACGTGACCGCCGTGGCTTTGTCTCCGATGGTCGGCCAGTGGATCGCGCTGGGTTATCTCAAGCGCGGCCGGGAGCGGTATGGTGAAACCGTCCTGGTGTGGGATGGTCTGCGCAACATTCACATGAAGGCGGAAGTCTGCGACCCGGTCTTCTATGACAGGGAGCATGAGAAACTCCATGGCTAGGGCAGCGAGAAAGATGTCTCAGAACGTGGTGGTTCCGGCAAGGCGCAGATCGGCGCTGGACGGGGTGTTGCAGCAGGGCCGGTTCGGCGTATCACTCCCAGACGGACCGGGCGTTCGCATATCCCTGCGTCATCCGCTGTCGGTGGTGACGGTCATTGCGTGCAAGGGTAAGGCCAAGGCGCTGGATGAGGCCGTGCAGAGGCTTTGCGGTAAGGCGTGTCCGCAAGCGGGCCTGTCTGTATCGGGCCGGGGTTTGACTTGGCACTGGTGCGGGCCGGAGCAATGGCTGGCGGTTCGCGATGATCGCACCGACGGCGTGCTGTATGGCGAGTTGCGGGAAAAGCTCTCCGGCCTGGCTTCGGTGTCCGACCAGAGCCATGGCCGGATTGTCTTAAGCCTGTCGGGCCGCAATGCGCGCGATGTGCTTTGCAAGGGTACGCCGATAGACCTGCACCCCAGGCAGTTTGGACCGGGCCAGTGCGCCTTGACGCAGATGGCGCATATTGGCGTTCACCTGGCCTGTACCGGTCCGGACATGTTTGAACTGTCGATGTTCCGTGGCTTCGCCGAGAGCTTTTATGAATGGCTCACCGAGATGTCGCTAGAGGTCGGCTACGAAGTGCTGTGAATTACCCCATTGCGCAATGCCTGTGCTTGGGGTTTGCTGGCGGATCATCAATCAACAGCACTGAAGAACCATGACTACAAGTGCCCCACGTCACCTCCGTTTACACGCGGATGACAATGTTGTTGTTGCCATTGACCCGTTTCAGAAGGGTGCCAATGTTGACGGTGTAACCACACGATCGCACGTAATGAAGGGCCACAAGCTGGCCACGGCCGTCATCAGCAAAGGCGAACCGGTCATAAAGTTCGGGCAGGTTATCGGTATTGCGACCGATACCATCGAACCGGGCGATCACGTGCACGTTCACAATTGCGGTATGGCCGACTTCGACCGCGACTATCGGTTTGCCGAGGATGCAGGCAACGGCTCCGCTGCAGACAATGCTGTTCCGTTGACGTTCGAAGGTTTTAAACGGCGCAACGGTAAGGCCGGCACACGCAACTACATCGGCGTTCTGACATCGGTGAACTGCGCGGCATCGGTGGCAAAGTTCATCGCCCAGGAGGCAGAGCGATCCGGTCTGCTGGGCGACTATCCGAATGTCGACGGGGTCATCGCCTTTGTCCATGGGACCGGGTGCGGTATGGCCGATTCCGGAGAGGGATTTGAGCAGTTCAAGCGGCTGCAGATGGGGTATGCCATGCATCCCAATCTGTGCTCGGTCATGATGGTCGGTTTGGGTTGTGAGGCCTTTCAGATTGCGCGCATGAAGAAGGAATGCGGTCTGGAAGAGGGTGAGAACTTCCGCACCATGACCATCCAGAGCGAGGGCGGCACGCGTAAGAGCGTCGAGCGGGGTCTGGCAATGCTCAAGGAAATGCTGCCCGCAGCCAATTCCTGCGGGCGGGAAACTGTTCCTGCATCACATCTGAGCGTGGCCCTACAGTGTGGCGGGTCGGACGGATACTCCGGTATTACCGCCAATCCGGCGCTTGGATATGCCACCGACTTGCTCGTCGCACAGGGTGGCACCGGCATTCTTGCCGAGACTCCGGAAATCTACGGGGCCGAGCATTTGCTGACCCGCAGGGCGGCCAGCCGCGAGGTCGGCGAGAAGCTGATCGAGCGCATCAAGTGGTGGGAGGACTACACTGCCCGAAATGGCGGTGAGATGAACAATAACCCCTCGCCCGGCAACAAGGCAGGCGGTCTGACCACAATCCTGGAAAAATCGCTCGGTGCGGCGGCGAAGGGCGGCTCTACCACGCTGAAGGGTGTCTATAAATATGCCGAGCCGGTCGATACCTCCGGCTTCGTGTTCATGGATTCGCCGGGCTACGATCCGGCGGCCGTGACAGGCCAGGTGGCCTCCGGCGCCAATATCGTTTGCTTTACAACCGGCCGTGGTTCAGCCTTCGGCTACAAGCCGGCACCGTCTGTCAAGCTTGCCACGAATTCCGATACCTTTGCCCGGATGAGCGAGGATATGGATATTAACTGCGGCGATATCCTTGAGGGTGTTGCCGTAGAGGACAAGGGCAAGGAGATTCTCGACATCTTGCTCAAGGTCGCGTCCGGTGAACGCTCGAAATCCGAACAGCTTGGCTATGGCGACCATGAGTTCGTGCCCTGGCAGATCGGTGCGGTAATGTAATGGCCACTGCTGTCGTTACAGGCGCGGCATCCGGCATAGGTCTGGCCTGTGCCAGACTGCTTGCCCGGGAGGGCTGGCATGTGGTGGGTTTGGACGTCAACGGCAATGTCGGCGATGTCTTGGGCGAAAAGTTATGTACGTCCTCTCGAGTGCGAAGCGCGCCTTGCGATGTGACCGATGAAGTTGCGGTCGAGACCGTCATTCCAGATCTGCTTAAGGGATGGCCGATGCTTGCCGGACTGGTCAATTGTGCCGGCCTGGCCCGCGACATTCCCATGATGGATACGGATGCCGGCCTGTTCAGGCAGATCATGGATGTCAATGTCGTCGGCACGTTCACTGTGATCAGAACCTGCGTGCCGCACATGGGTGATGGAGGTGCGATCGTCAACATGTCGTCGGTTGCCGGGCTCCGGGGCAGTAAGGGGCGGTTGGCCTATGGCGCGTCGAAGGCGGCAGTGGTCAACATGACACAGGTCATGGCGATGGAACTGGCACCGCGTGACATCAGGGTCAACGCGATCGCGCCGGGTCCGGTCGAAACCGCGATGATTCAAAAGATGCACAGCGACGCGGACAGGCGCAGATATACCGGCAGGATGTTTATGAAGCGCTATGCAAGACCGCGGGAGATTGCCGAGGTCGCGTATTTTCTGCTTTCGGATCGTTCAAGCTTTATCACCGGTGAGGTCATTGCCGCGGATGGCGGCTTTCTGGCTGCGGGGCTCATGGCCGGAGACGGCTGAGCCTGCCACTGTGGCGGGGGTCACGTGCGGCCCTTGCGCCTTGAGCCAGCCGGTCGTGGCGCGCAGTTGTAAGGTTACGCATGCTGTAGTCTGCCGGGGACCTGAACCCCAAAGTCGTGTGTTGCTGTATTGCACTCGTGCCCGATGGACAGGTTGTCCACGATTGGTTGACCAAAAAGTCTCAACCAATCAGCTCAACAGAGGAAATCGGAAACTTATAGTTGAAAACGGTAATTTTGCCCCTATCATTGACTGATCGTAACAATAAGACTGCCTGACATGAGCAACGAGTTATTTACAAGAATATCAAGCCGGCTGGAAATAACCGGATTGTCAGCCCGCGCGGCGTCGCTCAAAGCAGTCGGAAATCCGGATCTGATCCGCAATCTGAAACGTCAAAGATCGGCATCACCACGTGCCCAGGCGCTGTCCAGTCTGGCAGCTGTGTTGGGTGTCACGGAGACCTGGCTGCTCACGGGGCAGGAGCCCGGAAATTTGAGCTACAGTCAAAGAAATGTTGTGGAAGCTGCTGAAAGGGTGTTGCGGGTTGCGTCGGGGGCACCGCTTTATCTGGCTCTCGACCAGGATGAAATCGGTACGCTGGCGCGTCTGATCGCCAGGATTGCAGCTGCCGATTCGGACCAGGCGGGCGATGAAATCGACTCGGCCCTGCAGTTGCTGCATGAATTCAAGGAAAAAGAAACCGGTAACAGAAAGGTGGTGGCGCCATGACAGGTGGAGGTAGCCGATATCCGACCTACGATTATGCATATGTCGGACGGAGATTACGTGAGAGGCGGGTGGAGTTGAATCTGACGGTTGAAGAGCTTGCACGGGCAGTACAGATGACGCCCGATTTTGTTGAATCGATCGAGAGTGGTAAGGTTTACGAACGCTTCACCGGAATTATTGTATTGGCGCTGGAGCTCGGCGTTGAACCGAGGGACTTGTTTTCGCAAACGTCGCACGCGGCATACGAGGGCAGCAACGTTATCCCGCTGCGTAGAAGGTCTGCCAATTAATGACGAATCCGGGTGCAAACTGGATCGACCGCGGCCGTGCGGTCGGTGGCATAGCTGAAGACGTGTTTCCTGACAGCTATCTGCCATTTTGTGCCTTTCGGCTGGCTTGCGTGCGGTTCCAGCCGACCGGCACGCTGATCGAGTGGAATACAGATCACGTGCATCCGGACAATCTGGATTATGTGGTGGAAACCATGCGCCGCTGGCCCGCGCCCTATTCCTTGAGGTTTTTCAAGAATGCCTGGCTTCAGGAAGTCCACATGGATGCGGGCGAAGCGGCAAGCCGCGTTCTGCGCCTGAAGGAACTGGACGGCAGTTTGGCGACCATTAACGAGTTCTTCCATCCCGAAAACCCGGAATAACGCTTTGCGGTGCTGTTCCTCACGGTTTGACAAACAGCTTGCGGGGCGTCGAGCATAGGCATTCGACCCCGGATTCCGTTATCAAGATCGGTTCGGTGATTTCCAGCCCGCCGTCGTCAAGCCACAGGGCGGGCATGAAGTGCAGCGTCATGCCCGGTTCGAGCACGGTTTTGTCGCCGCGCCGCAAGGACATGGTGCGTTCACCCCAGTCCGGTGGATAGCTGAGGCCGATTGCATAGCCGGTGCGGGAGTCTTTTTCAAAGCCATGGCGCTTCAACGTGTCGAAAAAGGCAATAGCCATTTCCTCGCAAGTGTTGCCCGGCTTTGCGGCTTCGAGGCCCGCCTCCACGGCGTTGAGGACGGCGCGTTCGGCATCGAGATATTTCTGCGGCGGCTGGCCGAGGAACAACGTGCGTGATTGCGGGCACTGGTAGCGGCGATAGGCGCCGCCGATCTCAAAGAAGGTGCTCTGGCCGGTGCGAAACGGCTGATCGTCCCAGGTCAGATGCGGCGCGGTGGCATCCATGCCCGAAGGCACCATGGGCACGATCGCGCAATAATCGCCCCAGTGACCGTCGGCCCCACGGATCGCCGTGCGCTGAATTTCCGCAACCAGTTCGTTCTTCGGCAACCCCGGTTCGGCAAGTTCGAGGATCTGCTTGTGCATTTCCTCAACGATGCGGGCGGCCCGGCGCATGAAGGTTATCTCTGTTTCGCTCTTGACCGCACGCTGCCAGTTCACAAGGCCTGTCGCGTCGGCGAACGTGGCCTGTGAAAGGTGTGTTTGCAGCGCGCCGAAGGCGGCAGCGGTGAACCAGTAGTTGTCCATTTCCACGCCGATCGTGCCGTTTGCCCAACCGCGACCGGTGATGAGATCCGACAGGTGGTCCATTGGATGGTGCTCTGTCGACTGCACGAAGTGGTCCGGATAACCGCAGATGTTGTCATGGTTCATGAACACAGTGCGCCTTGCGCCGTTGCCGTCCATGCCGCGTCCCCACCAGACCGGTTCGCCGTCATGACCCAGCAGGACCGCCTGATGCACATAGAACGACCAGCCGTCGTAACCGGTCAGCCAGGCCATATTTGAGGGATCCGATACAATCAGCAACTCGATGCCGCGCCGTGCCATGGCGGCACGGGTTTTTGCGATGCGTGTGTCATACTCCGAGCGGGTGAAATGCAAAGTAACGTCGCTCATGGCGGGCACTCCGGTTTGATTTTTCTGCCGGCAAAGATTGCGGTGAGTTGAAAGCTCTGGCAATCCCTTTCCAAGGGGGTGACAGGTGAACGCGCGAAATTCGGGCGCAGGCGGGTGAAGATGACCAACAGCTGTGATGTGATCGTCATCGGTGGCGGCATTGCCGGTGCGTCCGCCGGTGCGGAACTGTCGCGAGATCTCAAAACGGTCATTGTGGAGCGGGAAGATCAGCCCGGCTATCACTCGACCGGCCGTTCGGCGGCAACCTTTGTGCCGTCATACGGACCACCGGCGATCATGGCTCTGACGCGGGCAGGTGGTGCATTCTTCCGCAACCCGCCGGACGGTTTCTGCGATACGGCCCTGCTGGCGCCGCGCGGGGAGATGATGATCGCCGGGCCGGGCGATGAACAACATGTCGCGGATGCCCGGAAGCTTGGATTGCGGGACCTGCCGTTTGAGGAGGCCCGAAGACGCGTTCCGCCTTTGCGGACTGACGGTCTGATCGCCACCTTGATCGATGAGGCGGCGCAGGACATCGATGTCGACCTGCTGCATCGCGGATTCTTGCGCCAGGCCCGGCGCAAGGGCGCCGACGTTGTCACCTCGGCAGAGGTTGTGATGATTGAAAGGCAAGGTGGCAATTGGCGTGTCGAGACAACAGCGGGGCACTGGCAGGCGCCGGTGGTCGTGAACGCGGCCGGGGCGTGGGCCGATGTGATCGCCGGTCTGGCGGGTGCGAGACCGCAGGGTATTACGCCCAAGCGGCGTAGCGCGGCGCTGATACCGGTGCCGGAAGACTGGGATGTCATGTCGTGGCCGCTGGTGCTCGGAGCCGGCGAAACGTTTTATTTCAAACCGATGGGCGGCAAGCTGATGGTGTCGCCGGCAGATGCCACGCCGGTTGAGCCGCATGATGCCTGGGCCGACGACATGCTGATCGCCGAGGCAATCGAAAAGTTCCAGAACACCACCGGGTTCGAAGTGACGAGGCTCGATTCGACCTGGGGCGGTTTGCGGTGCTTTGCACCGGACGGCAACCCTGTGGTCGGCTTCGATCCGGAAGCGGACGGTTTCTTTTGGCTGGCGGGTCAGGGTGGCTATGGAATTCAGACCTCGCCCGCGCTGTCGCGGGTGACGGCGGCACTGGTGGCGGGAGCGGAGATACCGGAAGAAATCGCAGCCTTCGGGGTTGATCGGGTGTCTCTTTCGCCGGCGCGACGTCACGGGTAGCCGCCATACGGCCGGTGGGCAATGGTCAGGTGTTGCGGAAGTCCCCTGCGCAGATGCCTTTTCGCCGATTGATCCGCAAGCTAATTGCGTGTTCAACTCATGGTCCGGCTGTTGGTAGCGGGGCGTGTTATCTGACAGGGTATCGGAGTGCCATATATGACCCGTCCAGAAGAGAGTATCGGCGAGGCCATTGTATCACTGCTGGAAGCCTACGGCGTGGATACGGTTTTCGGAATTCCCGGTGTGCACAATGTGGAGATGTACCGCGCACTGCCGCGCTCGGGTATCCGGCACATTCTGCCACGTCACGAACAGGGGGCGGGGTTCATGGCTGACGGCTATGCCCGCGCGACGGGCAGGCCCGGCGTTTGCTTCACCATTACCGGGCCGGGTCTGACCAATGTTCTCACACCTGTCGGACAGGCCTACTCGGATTCGGTGCCGATGCTGGTGCTGTCCAGTACACTGGATCTGGCAGATGCAGCACGCGGGCGTGGCAGACTGCACGAAATGCGCGACCAGCGTTGTGCGGCGCAGACCGTTTGCGGTACTGCGGTGACTGCAAACACGGCGCAGGACGTGCAAGATGCTATTTCGGCTGCATTCGCCCGGTTTGCCAATGAGCGGCCACGGCCGCACTATATCGAAGTTCCCATTGATGTCTTGAACCGGCCGGCCGGTTCGGGGTGGCAGCGGCGGCAAGTGGCTGAGCGTCCGGGTCCACGGCAGGAGGATGTGGGTCGTGCCGTGGCCATGCTGCGCGAAGCGAAGCGCCCGGTTCTGGTGATCGGGGGTGGTGCCAGGTTCGCCACCGATGCGGTCAGGTCCATCGCCGAGAATACCGGTGCTATCGTGCTAACGACCGTTGCGGCCAAGGGCCTGCTGCCGGACAATTTCGATCTGCTGGCCGGTGCGGCTCTGCCTGATCCGGCAGCGTCGAAGCTGGTCATGGAGGGGGATGTGGTGCTTGCCGCAGGTACGGAAATGTCGGAAACCGATCTTTGGTACCAGACGTTCGATGTGCGCGGTGATCTGATTCGAGTCGATATTGATCCGGCGGTTCTGGCGGGCCCTTATCCGGCCGCCCTGCCGATCCTGGCTGATGCGCCGGCAACGCTGGAGGCAATCGCCGTCAAGCTGCGTGGCACATATGCAGCCGCTAAGATGGCTGCAGCCAGCACTGGCGTGGCCGAATTGCGTGATACCCTGAAGGCCAACGAAGACGAACTGAGGCGGGCGTTACGTGTGCCTTTGGCCGCAATCCGCGCGGCATTGCCGGATGACGCGATTGTCGTTTCCGACATGACGCAGATTGCCTATGCGGGAAATGAGATCTTTCCCACGAGTGTACCGGCAACGTGGCTGCATCCGGCTGGTTTCGGTACGCTGGGATATGCCCTGCCGGCTGCGATTGGCGCCAAGGCAGGTGTCGGTGAGCGGGCGGTGGCGGCGCTCGCCGGCGATTATGGATTGCAATACACGATCAACGAACTCGCCACGGCGGCGGAGATGGAGATTTCTTTGCCCATCCTGCTTTGGAACAACGATCTGCTTGGGGCCATTCACGACGACATGGTGAAGAAGGGTATTCAGCCGAATGCCGTCACCCAGAAGAATCCGGACTTCATTGCGTTGGCGAAGGCCTATCATTGCGATGGTTGCCGGCCGGGATCGCCTCGAGAGCTGGAAGAGGCGCTCCGTCAGGCTCTTGCCGTGCCCAGGCCGACCATCATCGAGATGACGCCGGCGCTGGCAAGTGCCTGAGGGAGGGCGGCGTATGACACCCGAGTGTGCCGTTATATTTGACGTCGACGGGCCGCTGCTCGAACTGACGCCGCCGGAAGAAGATGCGTTCTTCGCGCCATTTCGTGCACTTCACGGATTGCAGGAATTTTCCAGGGACTGGGACGGCTACCGGGTCCGCAATGATCTGCATATTTTTGAGGAAATACTCGAACGTCATCTGGGACGAAAGCCATTTGCAGACGAACTCGATGCCGCCGACAGGTACTATCATGACGTTCTGGAACAGGGGTTTGCCACCGGCGAACTGGCGGCAACCGTCATTCCAGGGGCACGCGACCTACTGCAACGGCTGTGCGCACATGAAGGCCTGGTCATGGGGACGGCCACGGCCAACTTCGAGCGCGCCGCGCAGATCCGGCTCGAGGCGGCGGGTCTATGGCCGTTTGTGAATGCCTATCCGTCCGGCGCAGATGGTGGTGGCGCGAAGAGCGATATCCTGGCGCGGGTTGTCGCGCGGACCGGGCTGCCGCCTGAGCGGGTGGTGTTCCTGGGCGACAATCTCAACGACCTGGAAGCCGGCGAGAAAAACGGTGTTCATTTCATTGGCTTTCATGTCAACGAAGAGCGGCAGGCGCGGCTGAAGGCGGCGGGGGCGCGCATGGTCTGCGGTGATCACGGCACGAGCTACCGGATCATCTGCGAGGCGCTGGGCTTGGAGACGGATCGTTGTGGGCATGGTGCTTCGGATGCGATTGCCGGGTAGTCCATTTCGAATGGTGCTGGCTGCCCTCGGATTGACTTTGATAGCCGAGGGAGTTGAAGCCACAAATGTCCCGGCATCACCGGAAGCTGCGGCGCGCGAACTCCTGACGAAGGCGGTTGGCCTCATTTGTCCGCATGGAATCATGACGCCTGAAGCCATTTCCCGGACGGGCGACAGACTGCTTGCGGGGTTCAGCGCTCCGGCAGTTCACGATCGCGGCCCTTCCGGCAGATGGGTTCAACGCCGAATCGAGTTGGAAAACTCTGCGAGCGACCAACGGCTCTCGGTTTCAGCGTCACGGACGTCCGCCGGGTTCCGGCGGATTTCGTTTGAAGTACATGCAATAAAGAACAACCGGCCGGTCATGCTGGTGACGACGGACGGCAGGTGCGAGCCGGCAATCATGCGGTCTATCCGCTACACCAGCGAGGGCATGGCGGAGTATCTGGTCGAATACGAGGCCGATCTGGAAACGGTGCGCTTTGCCGAGCCGCTTAATCCGCGCGTGCCTGAAGCAACCGATCCCGGTGGCGTTACCGTCGCCCAGATTGACAGTGGTGTGAATTATCTCCTGCCCCAAGTGGCGCAGTCGCTTGCCAGAGACAGTAAAGGCCGCCTCGTCGGTGTGGATTTATGGGACCTCGACGACCGGCCGTTCGATGCCGATACCTCACGTTCGGTGTTCTTTCCAGTCCGGCACGGAACCGCCGTTGCCAGTATCCTGCTGAAAGAAGCGCCCGGCGTGCGGCTTGTTCCGATCCGTTACCCAAGGCCGGACATGTCGCGGATGGCCGATGCGGTGAAGTTTGCCGCAGATGCGGGGGCGGACATCGTGGCCATGCCGTTGGGCAGCGCCAATCGCGGGGACTGGCGAGCTTTTGCCGATGCGGCCAGGGCACATCGCGATATTCTGTTTGTCGTATCTGCCGGTAATGACGACCGCGATATCGACGACGTGCCGGTATATCCGGCAAGCCTTGGGCTGGCCAATGTGCTGACGGTGACGTCGGCGGATGCCTTCGGCCGGCTCGCGACGGGCTCGAACTGGGGACGTAAGAGCGTTGACGTCATGGTGCCTGCGGAACGGCTGGAGGTCATCGACCATCGTGGCGCACGAGCCATTGCCTCCGGTTCAAGCTATGCCGTGCCGCGGGTGGCGGCATTGGCGGCGCGTTTGAAGAAGGCTCATCCCGGGTGGACGGCGGCGGACCTCAAGCAGGCCATTTTGAAACGGGCCGTTGCGCCGCTGGACCGCGGGCCGGCGCGGGTTGCCTCAGGCTGGATTCCCAATCCGTCACAAGATCACTGAGCCGGGCTCTGCTTTGGTGGCCGGCGTGGCGGATTTGACATGAACCGCTCGGCAGCTGTTGCGCTTTGAGGATTGACGTCCTTAAGCCGTGCGAGCGCACGCGTGGCCAGATCCTTGTCATCTGCCCAGGTGCCCGCCTGTATTGACAGCCGTAAGACCTGCAGGTCGTCTGCGGTGTTGGACATCAGCCAGCGCAGATGCGGCAGGGCGGCCTCGAAGTCGCGGTTGAGGTGATGGGCGATAGCAAGGGACAGGCGGGTGTTGACGGCATTGCCATCTTCGCTCAGGCCGCGCTCGAACATGCCGATTGCCGCTTGAAGGTGACCGCCGCGCGCTAACGTCTGAGCGCCAAGGTCGGTGAGCTGCCGGTTGCCGGAACGTGTGCAGGCCGTTTCGATGGACTTGGCTTGATCCGGAGGAACCCGTTCGCGGGGTTTGCGTCGTTGTTCGACGAGCGTTGTGCATATTCGGACAGCGGCGCCAATTTCGGCGCTGGCCTTGGTAAATTGTTCGCCCGATCTTTCCAGCAGCTCGGCAATTGCCCTGGCCGGCACGGCTTCGAAACGGCCTTCTCCGCCGGAGGCAATGATCCCGGCGAGCCGGCCTTCGGCATCAACCAGGGCACCACCGCTGTTGCCCGGCTGGCTGCGCGCATCGTGATGAAGGCGGGCGAGCGGTTTGCCGCTCTGCGGGGCGAACAAAAGCTTGCCAGGTGCATAGGCACGTATTGTGCCGGATCCGATGTCGGCACCAATTGTGAACAGCGGCCCGTCGCTCTTTGCGGCCTCTAAAGGGAAAACCGGTCCGGGCGGCAGTTCAGATGTCTCCAGTGCAATCAGGTCGCCAGGGTAGTCGCTCGGGACGACCTTTGCTTCGATCTTCCTGCCGTCCGGTAGCAGCACTGTGGCGGTTGCGCGGTCGGCGACAACGTGGCGTGACGTTACCAGCCGCGTGTGGGAAATGCGGACCGCGCTGCCGACCGGATCGAAGGCGGAAACCGGGAACACCGCTGCACGGACCTCGCATACAGGCTTTGGCTGTTCGCATGTCGCTGATGCCTCTTGAGCAGCGGCGGGAACCAGCGACATGAACTGGGTTATGAGTATGGCAATGGCAACAAGGCCTGCTGCGCATACACTGCCACTAGGGATCTTGTTCATGAATTCCGGTCTTCGTTGAATGTTAAAGCCGCCCCAGGTCCCAACCCTACACAGTATTCCAAAAGCCTGAAGCTCAAATTCACCGGCTTTTTCAGAAGGTGGACAAAGCGCTGACATCGCCGGCCATTGGACGGGATTGCCGCGCCGCCGGTAACTTTACGTTTTGCTTGGCCGTATTTGGTGCGCTGCGTCAGCGGATATCATTGACTGTTCCAATTGCGCTGGAAAGAACATTCCCACTCAATTTGATATCCGGCAGAATTGATATTCCAGAAATTCTGACCAAGTCGGGCTGAGTCGTTTTGTCTGCACTTGATAATTTCTGGAGAAAAATCCGGTGTGATCGAAAAAAACCGGCGATATCTGAGGTTATGATATTTAAAATCTATAGTGCCGATGAATTGTGCGACAAAAAAGCAACAACATTTTGTTAATTTTTCGGCACGTCGGGTCCGTAATACCGATTCGCGCGCGAGGCTGCTAAATTCCTGACACAAGTGTGACGGGCGTGTGGGGCGACAAACTGACCGATGTTCAATTTGTCTTGCTTTTTGCGTTCTGAAATGCGGAGAAGCCGTTAAGGATGGCGGGTGGGGCCAGGTGACGGTTGGCGTGAGAGGTATTGGGGTGCAGAGCGCAATTGGGGTTTCACGGTCACGTTTGCTGAGTACGTCGGTGCTGAGCGCGGCAGCTGCAATTTTGCCCGGCGAAACCGCGCTGGCGAGCGGCAAGGGCGACAGGCTGGACAAGGTGTCCGTGCCGAAGCTGCCTGCAGTGCGGCAGCCGGCGGCAGCAAGGCCGGCGGTTTCGCATGTCGGCACCACTGATACGCATAACTGGTTTCTCGATCCCGGATACGATCTGGCGTCTGCCGGTTCTATCGTGGTTGAGCCGGCGAGTGCCGTGCCAGCCAGGGTATCGGGCAATGTGAGATCTGCGGGTGCTCGCCCGCAGCTCGAAGGCGCCGTCACCGTTGCCAAAAGCAAGGCAAATGCGCCGGCGGAGCCGGTGAAGGTCACGCCCACGGCGGCGGTGCTGAGCCAGGTCAGCGTCGCCGATACGCGTGCTTTGGCGGCGAACCAGCCCAAATGGCACCCGCATGTCGATGTGGTCGGGCGTCTGGGGTCGCGGATCATCGGCCAGGTGGATTTCTTCACGCCACTGTTTCAGGACGAAGATTCCATGTTCTTCGCGAACGTGCGCGGCACGTTCACCGACGATCCCATTCAGGAAGGCAATTTCGGCCTCGGCTACCGGCAGATCGTGCCGCAGGGCTTTTTCGGTGCAGATGCGATCTACGGCATCTATGGGTTCTTCGACATCCGCAATTCGCAGAACGACTTTACCTATATCCAGGGGTCGATCGGCGGTGAGATCATCACGGAGAATTTTGAGTTCCGGATCAATGGTTACCTGCCGGACGAGGACGAGAACATTGTCGCGGCGATCACCGGGATCGGCCCCGGCGGTGTCGTGCTAACCGGTACGACGGTGCAGATCGCCACGGCGGGAACGCAGTTTCTGGTGGAAAAATCGCTGCCGGGTTTCGATGTCGAGGCCGGCTTCAAGTTTCCGCTGGACCTGGCGAGTCTGGAAACATCGCCTGTTCTGCGGATACACGGCGGGTATTTCCGGTTCGAGAGCGGCGATACACTGGTTGAGGGCCCGCGCGGGCGGATTGAGCTTGAATTCCAAGATCCGTTCGGCATTGAAGGCGCCAGGCTGACCCTGGGCGGCGAGATCCGGCATGACGATGTGCGCGGAACGGACGGCTATGGTGTCATCCGGCTGCGGGTGCCGTTGCAGGATCTGTTTGGCGGCAAGAGCGCGCCGCGCAGGCTGACGGGGATCGACCGGGAAATGACCCGGTTTATCTACCGGGATACGGACATCGTCACGCCGGTGGTGAACGGGCGGCTGATACCGTCGACGGCGACGGATCTTACCGATGCCGGAACAGGCCAGACCCTGAACGTTTATCACGTGGCGGACACCAACCAGGGTGCCGGCGATTGTACGTCGGTGGCGAATGCCTGTACGGTCACCGTTGCGCAGGCCGATGCGGCCTATGGCGCCGGCGACACGCTGGTACCGGTCGACAGTGCCGGTGCGATCACCTCGAATATCGCGCTGAACGCCGTACGCCAGCAGATCATCGGCGCCGGCAACAGTGGCGGTGCAACGATCAATCTGTCCGATGCAGCCAATTCGCAGCTCATTCTCAACGGCCTTGGCGGCCGGGCGACGGTTCAGGGAACCGTGAACCCGTTTGCCGAGTCGACCATCAGCGGTTTTGACATCAACAATGCAGCCGGTCCGGCGTTTCAAATCGCCTCGAACCTCGGTGCGACGATCAGCCAGGTTAGTGACCTCAACATCACAGGCCAGACAGGCATCCAGTTTACCGGGGCTTCAGCGGGCACCATCAACTTCGCGAACGACGTTGTGGTCACCGGCGGTGCCGGTCCGGCTTTTGACGTTCAGGGAGGCTCCGCCGATTCGCTTTTCCTCGGACAGATCACGCAGGCCAACAATGCCGCGGCGGTCAATGTCCAGGGTGGCCACACGGGCGCAATGACGTTCGCCGGTCCGGTTGGTGCGACCAACGGCACCGGCCTGCAGTTCAACAATGCCGACGGGACCTACGCTTTCTTCGGCGCTACCACCCTCAATGGCGGCGATGCCGGGATCGATATCCTGAACGGATCGGCAGGCACGTTCGCCTTTGCCGCGACAACCTCGATCACCAATCCGACAGGGGCCGGCTTCAATGTGAACAGCAGCACTGCCGACGTCACCTATGACGGCACGATCTCCCAGGCGAATACCGATCCGGCGGTCGAAATGGCGCTGAACACCGGCGGCACGACAACCTTCGGCGGCCAGGTGAACTACACCGGCAACAACATCGGTGTTCTTCTTGCAACGAATGCCGGCGCGACGGTCAATTTCAATGGCGGGCTGGACCTGAATTCATCGAACGGCACGGCATTCTTTGCGTCGAACGGCGGTGACGTTAATATCTCGGCCGCCAGCACCAATACTATCGTTTCCCAGAATGGGACCGGTATCATCCTCAACGGCGTCACCACCAATATGAGCATCGATTCGATCACCGCGACCAACGGGCCCGGTGTCGACATTGTTGGGCTCGGTGCTGGTTCGGTGTTCGACGTGACCGGCACCACGACGGTGAACGGCGCGCCAGGGCCGGGCATCAGCATAGCGACGTCGCAAGGTGCGTTTACATTCGCGGATGTCGATATCAATGGTACCGGGGCCACGGGCATTCAGCTTACGAACAATCCTGGCACCTTTACGTTCCAGGGCGGTGCAGTGGACGGTACTGCCGGAGATGCCATCAACGTCATCAACTCGAACGCATCGTTCAATTTCTTCAATATCGCCGGAACCTCGGCGGTTGGCGGAGACGGCATTGACATCACAAACACCGACGCGACGAACCGCACGGTCAGCTTCATCAACGGCAATATCGGTTTGTTTGCCAATGTCGCAGGGCGTGGCATTGCGATCGACTCTTCTGGAACCGGAACACTCAACGCCACGATCACCACCAATCAGATCGAATCCGCGAACCAGACGATCTTCGCCACGGCCTCTGGCGGCACAGCGAATGCGCTGATCCTGGATCTTTCCGACAATGGCACGCTGACGACGACAGGGGCCGGCGTTCCCACTATGGAGATTGTCGGCAGCGCGCTCGATTCGGTTATCGTCACGACGCTTGGCGCCGGTACGACCCAGATCATCGGGCAAGGGCCGGGAACCGGTGGCGGCGTCCTGTTCAATCAGGTTACCTTCGATGCCGACGGAAACACGGGGAACGGCATTCAACAGGCTACCGGCGGAACGCTCGCCATCGGCCAGGGTGCCGGTGCGTTCCAGCGCGTTCAGGGTGACGGCTTGTCCTTTCTTGGCCCGACCGGTGACATCGGCTTCACGTCCTTGACGATCTTCAACAATGCCGGGACGGGGCTAGAGGTCGACACCAAGATCGGCGCCACGACGTTCAATCTGGACGTGGCCGGCGGATCGATCGACACGACCGGCGGCCCGGTGCTGTTCCTCGATCCGCTGAGCGGCAATCTGACGTTCAGTTCTCTCAATGCCGACAACCCGGGCGCGACCGTCGGGCCGACCAGCGGAAATGCGAGCGGTAATGGCACCGGCATTACGCTGGACGCTTTCACGGGCAACCTGAATGTGGGGTCGGTGAATATCACCAATCTCGGTACGGCGACCGGTGTGCTGATCGAGAACAACGGTGCGGGAACCTATTCGTTCGGCACGACCAATATTTCGGGTCTGGGGGCCGGTGGAACCGGCATCCGGCTGGGTGCGGGCAACGATCCGGCAGCGCAGTTCAATTTCGGCCCGACCTCGATTTCCGGCACGGGCGGGACAGCGGTCGATCTTACCAACTCGACCGGCATGCTGAATCTGGGTAACGGCAATCCCGTTTCCATTGATCTGGGCGGTAACGGCACCGCGTTCTTGCTGAACAATGCCAATTCTACTTTCGTCCTGGGTGATGGTACGGCTCCGCCGTCCAGTTCGGTGAACGTTGCGCAGGTATTCGACCTGACAGGTTATGTGCCGGGCCAGGGCAGCTACAACTTCCTGGACCTCGACCTGACCAATGTCGACCTGAGCCCGACGTTCGGGTCGCCGACGGTGCATTTCTTCTCGCAGAACGGCACTGGAGACGGGTCGGGCTCGGATATCAACAATGCATCGAACACTTCCGTCGCGGATGCGCAGAACAGTGCGAATGTGGTGTTCATTGCGCTCGGGGAAGTGAATAATGTCGGCAGTCAAGCGCTGATTCCTGATCTTGACGTAAACGTCAATGGCGATGGAACGTTCGATCTGGCGGCCGACCAGTCGATGATCTTCTTCGATGCGCCTGGCAGCATGTTGAACATTCCGTTGATGGTTCCGGCCGGTATTTTACTGAATACCACTGCCGGGCTGGTCAGCGATGTAAACGGGGTAGGGTCGCCTGAGCTGACGACTTCGGCGTTTGCGTCGGTGATCGAACTTGGCCAGAACAGTGCGCTGACGGACGTGACCGTCGATGGCGGCGTCATCGGCATCCAGGGCCGAGGCGCGCTCGGCAACGTTGAACTGAACGACGTTACGATCAAGAACAGCGATTTTGGCCTGGCACTGACCACCACGCCGACCGGAACGGTCAATATCAACGGTTCGAGCACGATTCAGGACTCTTCAATCGGAGCGCTTCTGGTTGATGGCGGTAGCGTTAACGTAAACGTCAATGATACATCGTCGATCTCCCAAAGTGTCAATGCCGTGACGCTTGAGGTTGCAGGCGGTCACACGGGTACAGTCACGTTCGGCGCAACGACGACGATCAACACGACCAACGGGACCGGCCTGCAGTTCATCAATGCGGACGGCGCTTACAACTTCAATGGGCAGGTAACGCTCAATGGCGGCGATGCCGGTATCGACATCCTCAGTGGATCGGACGGAACCTTCACCTTTGCCAATACTGACATCACCAGTCCGACCGGGACGGGCGTCAATGTTGACGGCGGATCGGCCAATGTGAATTTTGGCGCTGCGTCGTCATTGATCCAGGCGAACGCTGCGACGGCCGTGAACATTCAGGGCGGCCACACGGGTACGTTCACGTTTGACGGTGCAATCAACGCGACGAACGGCGATGGCCTGCAGTTCAACAACGCCGACGGCACCTACAATTTCAATGGGCAGGTGACGCTCAATGGCGGCGATGCGGGGATCGACATCTTCGGTGGATCGGACGGCACCTTCACCTTTGCCAATACCGACATCACAAGCCCGACCGGGACGGGCGTCAATGTTGACGGCGGATCGGCCAATGTGAATTTCGGCGCTGCGTCGTCATTGATCCAGG
>JANQIR010000121.1 GCA_028282065.1 Aestuariivirgaceae bacterium | reverse complement strand
CCGTTTGACACTGAGCGTTTGGCGCACACTCGACGCCCAGGAAATCACCGGCCGAAGCGCGGCCGCATAAGGCGCCTGGGGATCGGTATGTGAATTGGTAAGGTACCGGGTGGCGTGCGAAACGCTTGTCACCGCTGGAAGTGAGCCCAGTGCAGCCGCGGCCTGGGCCTGGGCCGGGGCTGTTGCTGGGGCGGTTGCTGGGGCCGCATTGGCCGGCACCGGCATTTCCGTGGCCAGGCCGGAAGGGTCCTGTGCGACAGTTTGCTCAACAATCTCGGAGCCAACCTGAGCGTCCGACATCTGGGATATTTCTTCAATGGTCCCAGTGTCGATATCTTCCATTGCTGCAGCCGGGACAAGTTCATCCGCAGACTCCAGAGCTGTTTGTGGCTGTACGGACCCAGGAGAAGGTTGTGCCGGCTGGATGTAAGACGGCACCGGCGGTGCCGCCGGAGGCGGTGTGTAGGCCGGTACGGTGGATGGCGGCGGCGTGTAAGCCGGCACGGCAGATGGAGCCGGTGTGGCTGCGACCACGGGCGGCATGGCAAACACGGCAGGCTGTGCCTGTGACGCGGAAACGGAAGCCCGTGACTGCCCACTCGCCGCCGCCATGACTTCCGCCAGGAATGCAAAGGCAAGTGACAGGGCAAAACCGGCAACCGCAGCCAGAATGACGGTTGGCGCCTTCTTCGGGAAGGACGGCTTGGCCGGCACGTCAGCCCGCGAGATTATGCGCGCCAAGCCCGGTTGCGCAGCAATCTCGCGGCGGGAGCTGGCATCGGAGAACTTGTTCAAGAATGTCTCCAGCAATGTCCGGTTTGCGGCCGCCTCGCGTTCCAGTGCACGAAGTTTGACATCATCAATGTTGGTGCCGGTGACCTTCGCTTTCACCGTATTGAGGCTTGCCTGCAACGAAGTCTCCCGCGCAGCAGCGACCCGTGCCTGCTGTTCCAATCCCTGTACGATCTTCAGTGCCTCACTGCGAATCTGCCGATCCAGATTTCGCAGTTCCGTGCGCACGGCAATGATACGCGGATGATTGGAAAGGTACGTCGTGGATAACTCCGCCAAATTACGCTTCACGATGACCTGTTGTTCCCGCAGACGCTGGATCAATCGGGAGTTCAAGACCTCCGTCGCGCCGGCGACCGTACCGGTCTTCTTCAGCATATCGCGGATCGACCGGGCCTTTGCTTCGGCCTCCGAACGAGCAGCACGCGCAAGAATTATCTGACTGTTGAGTTCGGAAAGCTCCTGGCTGTTCAACGTCGCCGTTTCGCCTTTGAACAAGCCCGCCCGGGCGCGAAACTCTTCCACCGCCACTTCAGATTCCACGACTTTTTGGCGCAGTTGCTCAATCTGGCTGGCAAGCCAGTCACGCGCCCTGCTGGTTGGCTCGAGACGGGCCTCGCGGGTTGACAGGATGTAAGTCTCAGCAAGCGTGTTAGCCACTTTGGCAGCCATCTGCGGCGTATCCGCTTCAAAGCGCACAGCGATCACCTTGGAGCGCTCAACGTCATAAACGCTCAGCCTGTCAAGATATTTGGCGAGCGCCTTTTGTTCCGGCGAGCGGCTCGAAGGTGAAGATCCAAACCCAAGAAGTGCTTTCAGGCGCGAAAAGGCAGAAGGCTTACTGCCCTGCCCGTTGAACTCCGGCGACGCGGCAAGATTGAGTGCCTTGACGACGCGTTCACCCAGATCGCGAGACTTCAGGACTTCGACCTGGCTCGTAACATCAAGATTGTCGATCCGGTTGCGTTCAACGGCGCTGGCGGAAGAGTTGGTGAAAGGCGTATCCTGCTTTTCAACCAGCACTTTGGCTTCCGCGCTATATCGCTCCTTGGCGACCATCACGAAGCCAATTGCAGCAGCCGTCGCAATCAGCGTGACGAGCACGATCATAAAGCGCCGTCGCCATATGCCCGCCAGAACTTCGCTGACCTCAATCACGCCGACATTTCCTGCCGACCCCGCAGGCGAATTCATCGGGTAGCTATGTGAACCTGTCACCTGACTCATCGTACGCCTTCAACTGGTACTGCAATCCAAGATATGCAGCACCATGCGCCGGTTATGGTAACCAATCGATTAACAAAACCGGGCAATTAGGCGCGATTTTCCCGCTCTGACATAGTTGCTTAAGAGCTTGCTAACCATGATGGCATAGTCTGCGGATCATGATTTTCAACCGCGCCGGGCAACCGGCCAAAGAACTTTGAGAGACTTGCCGTGGTGCGTTTGCGCGTGACTTTTTTGCTTTCCGTCGTTTTGGCCGTGAGCGCATGTTCAAAAACCTGGGATGACGATCTTCCATCGGCACCTGCCGGCGGAACCGGGCTGGTCGCAGACACAGAGGACGGATCTGGGCAACAGTTTACCAGTAGCGTCGGTGTCGCGCCCGCAACGAACGGCAAAGGAACCGTTCCGCCGTTTGGATCCAACGGACAAACCGAGGCCTACGAATTTTCCCGCGGCTATCGCGTCGGGGCCGGCGACCGGCTCGACGTGCGCGTGCTTGGCCAGAGTGATCTCACAGGCAACTACATTGTGAGCTCAAGCGGCCACATCTCAATTCCATTGATCAATTCGGTACATGTTGCCGGAATGACCTCAAAACAGATCGAGAAACTGATCACCCGCCGGCTGCGCAACGGATACCTGCGCGACCCGGCAGTTGCCGTTCAGGTCAGCAACCTGCGCCCGTTCTTCATTCTCGGCGAAGTAAGCCAGGCAGGCGGCTTTCCCTATCAGGCCGGCATGACAGTTCAAAACGCGGTGGCATTGGCCGGAGGCTACTCCGCCCGGGCCAACCATGGCGAGGTTCTCCTGACCCGCAAGTTAGCCGACGGCACAAAGACATCACGCGTGCCGGTTACAACACAGCTTTATCCCGGCGATATCATCTTTGTCCGCGAACGGTGGTTCTAGAACCGCCACCAAATGCCCGCATCAGGAGGCACCATTGCGAAGCCTGAAAGTTGTGCATGTGTTTCGTGCACCCGTGGGCGGCCTGTTCCGGCACGTGCGTGATCTTGCCAAAGCACAGGCGGCAATGGGACACGAGGTCGGCATCATTTGCGATTCGGCAACCGGCGGGCCATCAGCGGACAACGCTTTCGACAGTCTGCGGGACATTTGCGCGCTGGGAATTCACAGACTTGAAATGAGCCGCATGCCGGGCTTGGGCGACGCGGTGTGCGCGCGGCGGGTTGGAGCCCTGTGCCATGAGCACAACACCCACATCATTCATGGGCACGGTGCCAAGGGCGGTGTTTATGCAAGGCTGGCTGCCTCGCGGGCCGGCGCAAAGGCTGTTTACACGCCGCACGGCGGAACGCTGCACTATTCCTGGAAGAGTCCGCATGGCGCCATCTTTCTGGGTGCAGAGAAGATCCTGCTTTCACGAACTGATGGACTGATCTTTGTATGTAACTTCGAAAGGGAAGCTTTCGAGTCCAAAATCGGTATCGGAGGCCGCATGAACGCGATTGTGCATAACGGCCTCGGCGGAAATGAATTTCAGCCTGTAGAGGTACGTACCGATGCCTCCGACCTGTTGTTCATAGGTGAATTGCGGATGCTTAAGGGCGTCGATGTCCTGTTGCGGGCAATTGCACATTCAGACCGCCTCGCACAAATAACGTTGACCATTGTTGGGGACGGCCCGGACCGGGCGACTTTTGAACGGCTCACACACGATCTCGGACTGACAGGTCGTGTGGCTTTTGCGGGCGCAAAACCCGCCAGGCAGGCATTTGAGCTTGGCCGTTTGTTGGTGGTACCTTCTCGTGCGGAGTCATTTCCATATATCGTTCTTGAAGCGATAGCTGCACAAAAACCAATAATTGCTTCAAGGGTCGGTGGAATTCCGGAAATCTTGGATCCGCATGCACTTGTTCCCCCGGACGATACGGCCGCGTTGCAGCAAGCCCTGATAGGAGCTCTGGACAACGTTGTGGAGCTCGATGCACAAGCGCTGGACCGGGCGGATAAATTGCGCCGCACATTCACCATTGATCAGATGGCAGATTCGATCAGCGGATTTTATCGCGACATTCTCCGAACGCCGCCAAAAACCGGCTTTGCGTGAAGCCCTGCCCGCTCATTTGATGGTCCGCGTTAACCATCACTGAACTCCGGCTGACGAAGTCAGGCCTGAAAATCCAGCCCGGCCCCGTATTTGCTGACCATTCCGGTCAAAGCGCAATCTGTTTCATTGCGACCCGGAAGGCCGACAAAAATGCGTCATGAACCTGGCAAGACAAGGTTTGTCATTCCAGAACATGTCCTGGACAGGATTGCGTCCAGCGAAGGCAAGATGCGTAAAGTCGCGCTTGCGGAAGTCGAACGCGTGCTTGCCGACGCCGCTCCGTGGATTGCACCGTCGGTCATTCTAGGCCTCATGCGGGTTGCCGAGGCATCCTTGGTCATCATGGCGGCTGCGCTCGTCTATCATCAGCATGTCGGCATATACGAGCCGATGGCGCTGACCTACTACGGACCGGTCGTTCTGTGTGCAGCACTGGTGTTACCGCTTCTCCTGCACATGGCCGGTGCGTACACCATTCACGCCGCAATGCGCCTGCTGGACCAGGTTCACAGGATAACACTGGCGCTGATCATGGTCTTCGCAGCCATTGCCAGCGTCGTCTTTTTCACCAAACTTGGCGCGACCTATTCGCGTGTCTGGCTGGCCGGATGGTTCGTTCTCAGCTGGAGTTCGCTCATCTTGTTCCGGGCGCTATTCGGCAGTCTTGTCAGGCGCTGGAACAAGAACGGCCAACTCGACCGTCGCGCTGTTCTGATCGGAGGTGGGGAGCGTGCCGCTTCGCTCATGTCAGCACTCGATATATCGGGAGACAACGATATTTCGGTCATCGGCATATTCGATGACCGCGACGATGCCCGCTCACCGCGGGTGATAGCCGGACTTCCCAAGCTGGGCAATCTGGAACACCTGGTTGAGTTTGCCAGGAAGACCCGGGTTGATCTGCTGATTTTGACACTTCCGCTCAAGGCCGAAGAGCGTCTTTTGCAGGTATTGAAACAGCTTTGGGTTCTGCCCGTCGATATCCGGCTCAGCGCCTATACGCAAAAGCTGCGATACCGCCCGCGCGCATACTCCTATATCGGCAATGTGCCCCTGCTTGACGTTTTTGACAAACCGCTGGCGGGCTGGAACGGCGTAGTCAAGCTCGTCGAAGACAAGGTTATCGCCGCAGCCCTTCTGCTGATCCTGTCTCCGCTCATGGCCCTCATAGCCGTATCGATCAAACTCGACAGCCGCGGGCCGGCGCTTTTCCGGCAGAAACGCTATGGTTTCAACAACGAGTTGATCGAGGTGTTCAAGTTCCGTTCAATGTACGCAGACCAATGCGATAACACTGCAAGCACATTGGTGACAAAGGGCGATCCGCGCGTGACGCGTGTCGGCCGCCTTATCCGCGCGACGAGCATGGACGAACTGCCACAGCTGTTCAATGTGCTCAAAGGCGAGTTATCGCTTGTCGGACCGAGACCACATGCCACTCACGCGAAGGCAAGCAACTCACTTTACGCCGATGTCGTTGAAGGTTATTTCGCCCGCCACCGCGTCAAACCCGGAATTACCGGTTGGGCACAAATCAACGGTTGGCGCGGTGAAACCGACACTCACGAGAAAATCCTCCGGCGCGTCGAACACGATCTTTACTATATCGAAAACTGGTCCGTGTTCTTTGATCTGTACATCTTGATGAAGACACCGTTTGCGTTGATCGACACGGAGAACGCATATTGAGCATGTCAGGCCATTCGGCCCAGGCACTCGCACCGTTCCAGTTTCCTGGCCTGTCCCTGCGGCAGGTCCAAATGGCTGCTTTGTGGCTGTTTGTGGCGTCGGGCTTTTTTGTGCTGATCGAACCGGCACCGTATGAGCTGCTGTTTGCGGTAACGCTTCTGCTTTTCCTGCCTCACGGCCTGACGGCATCGGCATTCTGCGCACCGCTGGTGCTTTTTCTCATATTGTTCAATGTGGGAGGGGTCGCCAGCGCCATCCCGTTCACCAATGATAAAAAGGTCGTCGAGTTCATTGCGGTCTCCATATATCTGGCCATCACGGCAATGTTCTTCGCCTTTGCCGTAACACGGGAGCCGGTCCGGACCGTCCTTGTCATCAAGAACGCCTATATCTGCGCGGCTGTGATCGCATCGGTCATTGCAGTTGCAGGTTATTTCGACGTCGCGGGGCTTGCCAGCAAGCTGTCGCCAATCTCACGGGCACAAGGCACATTCAAGGACCCAAACGTCCTAAGCGCCTTTCTCATTCCGCCTGCGATGTTCCTGTTGCACGGAATTCTCACCGGACGCCAACGCTACATTCCGGTTGCCATCGTGTCGTTCCTGATCATCGCACTTGCCATCTTCCTGGCATTTTCCAGAGGTGCCTGGGTAAACGCGGCTGTTTCGACAATCACTTTGAGCGCTGTGTTATTCGTCATGGCACCATCGATCAAGGAACGTACCCGCATCAGCCTGTTGCTGATTTTCGGCAGCTTGGCATTGTTCGCCATGCTCAGCATCGCCCTGACGTTTCCAAATGTGCGCGAACTGTTTGCAGAACGCGCCAACCTGTTCCAAAGTTACGACAGCGGCGAGACGGGCCGGTTCGGTGACCAAATCAACAGTCTGCCAATGCTCCTGGAACTACCGAACGGGTTCGGCCCACGCCAATTCCGGGAAGTCTTCGAAGGCGACCCGCACAATGTTTATATCAACGCATTCGCGGCCTATGGCTGGCTTGGCGGCATATCCTATATTCTGCTGGTCCTAATGACCATGTGGGCTGGCTGGCGGTCCATGTTCGCGGCAACCCCATGGCAGACGTACTCGATAATGTTCTTTTGCCCGACGTTCGTCGTCATGCTTCAAGGCGTGCAGATCGACACGGATCACTGGCGGCATTTTTATCTGCTGCTCGGCGTTACGTGGGGGTTGTACGCTGCGAGCGAACTTCATATTCGACGCCGGACTCGAACGCTACCTGAGTAGATTTGGTCGGAGCGGCCGGATTCGAACCGGCGACCCCCAACCCCCCAGATTGGTGCGCTACCGGGCTGCGCTACGCTCCGCATGGCGTCAGGCTATAGCACCTGACGCGGACAATAAAAAGCCCTAACCTGCACCCGCAGAGCGCTCACTGTTGAGGAAACGACGGTGTGTCTACTCAGTGTCTGCCTTGGATGTCAGCAGCCGGCGGGCGGCAGCGAGATCAGTCAATGCAAGTTTCAATTCCTCTGCCTGCGCCCGGCTAAGAGCGCCCACCGCAGATCCACTGGAAGGCGGTTCAGGCGCCTCCATCGGCTCGGCAGCTTCCCGCACCGGATCGGGGTGTCGCCGCACCACGGGCGACGCTGCTATCTCTTCTTCAGGAACGGTTTGAGGCGCCACTTCGCCCCGGCCGATTCCGGCAACATGCGGCATGCCCTGCTCACGCAGAATTCTCTGCACGCCTCTAATCGTGTAGCCTTGACCATATAATAGCTGGCGAATGCCCTTGAGCAAATCCACATCATTCGGGCGATAATACCGCCGCCCACCGCCGCGTTTCATGGGCTTGATCTGAGAAAATCGCGTTTCCCAAAATCGCAGGACATGCTGAGGCACATCCAGTTCGTCAGCCACTTCGCTGATTGTGCGAAAAGCCTCGGGGGCCTTTTCCATTTCAGCCGCTCCCGTGCAACAACCACATATCCGCCGCTTTGCAGAACCGCGGCCAGTTCAGGACCCTGACCCTAGTCAGTTCCCTCGTCTGGCGCCTCGTCGTTCACGCGCGCTTTCATCACCTGACTCGGCTTGAATACAAGTACCCTTCTTGGTGTGATCGGTACTTCCTCACCCGTCTTGGGATTGCGGCCAATCCGGCCCGACTTGTACCGGACGCTAAACGTTCCGAAGGACGAAAGCTTCACATGCTCTCCCTTCACAAGCGTCTCGGTTACGAGATCAAGCACCGTCTTGACCAAATCAGCCGATTCGGTCCGGGACAATCCAACCTGACGGTGTACAGCCTCGCTCAGATCAGCGCGCGTGAGCGTATTCCCCCCCATCGCAAGTCCCCTTCTCTATACCACGGCCATGAATCGTAGATAGTACATCCCGCTGGGTCAACTGTTACAAATAATCTTTTGAAAAAATTACACAATACGCCAGCTTTGGCAGGTCCGTATCGGCCTGGATGCCAGTACGATACAAAAACCGGTCACCAGCGCGCGAGGGCCGCGCCCCAGGTAAAACCGCCACCCATCGCCTCCATCAGCACCAGATCGCCCTTGTTCAACCGGCCGTCTTTGGCCGCGACATCAAGAGCAAGCGGAATGGACGCCGCTGAGGTATTGCCATGCCGGTCAACGGTCATGACGATCCTGTTGGTCGTAAGGCCGAGTTTCTTCGCAGTCCCCTCAAGAATGCGAATATTGGCCTGATGCGGAACAAAAAGGTCGATGTCCTTTGCCTCGACACCTGACTCATCAAGCGTCTGACGCATGACGTCGGCGATATTCGTCACCGCGTGTTTGAAAACATCACGTCCGATCATGCGCAAGTGACCGACGGTCTTCGTGCTGGAGGGCCCGCCATCGACATAGAGCTTGTCGCGGTAGCGACCATCAGCGCGCAATTTGCAGTTGATAATCCCGCGTTTGGATTGATCCTCATTGGCGCCATTGCGCCCGCACACAACAACGGCGCCGGCACCGTCTCCGAACAGCACGCAGGTTGTGCGATCGTTCCAGTCGAGAATTCGTGAGAATGTCTCAGCGCCGATAACCAGCACATTGTTTGCCTGACCGGACCGGATAAACGCGTCCGCGGTGGTAATTGCGTAGACGAAGCCCGAACACACAGCCTGCAGGTCAAATGCCGCGCCGCGGGTGATCCCCAAAGAGGCCTGTACAACCGTGGCCGTGGCCGGAAACGTCTGGTCCGGCGTCGACGTTGCCACAATAATCAGGTCAATGTCGCCGGCGTCCATGCCGGCGTTTTCCAGGGCGGCCCGGGCAGACGCCAGCGCAAGATCGGATGTCAGTTCGCCATCCGCCGCTATCCGGCGCTCACGGATGCCGGTGCGTTCCACGATCCACTCATCGGTCGTGTCGATGAGAGCCGCGAGGTCTGCGTTGGTGACCACCCGTTCGGGCAGGTATGAGCCAAGTCCTTCTATGACTGATCGACGCATAAGTTATACTTCTTTTCCTCATCCGGCCTTTGCGGCACCTGTGGTGTCCGCGGCGTGCTGATCAAGCAATGACTGTTTGGCTGCGATATCGACAGAGATCTTATCAACAACCTGGTTGCGAACCATTTTCACCGCATTGTCAACTGCGCTGGCAAAGCCAATGGGATCCGTACCGCCGTGGCTTTTGACCACAACGCCATTCAATCCCAAAAACATGCCGCCGTTACTGTTTCTCGGGTCCATTTTTTCACGTAATGCAGAAAACGCGCCACGGGCCAGCAGGTAACCGATTCGTGACAGCATTGTCTGTGACATCGCCTTCTTGAGATAGGCCGAAATCTGCCTTGCGGTACCCTCTGCGGCTTTCAGGGCGATATTTCCGCTGAATCCTTCCGTAACAACCACATCGACCGTTCCCTTGCCGATATCGTCGCCCTCGACGAAACCGCAATATTCGATCGGCAGGGACGATTCCCGCAACAGGCGGCCAGCCATCTTGACCTCTTCGATGCCTTTGATCTCCTCAACGCCGATATTCAGCAGACCAACGGTCGGCCGCTGAATGCCAAACAGCGAGCGGGCCATTGCTTCACCCATGATCGCGAAATCCACAAGCTGTTCAGCTTCCGCACCAATCGTCGCCCCAACATCAAGGACAACGCTTTGACCGCGCAAAGTCGGCCATATTGCGGCAATGGCCGGCCGTTCGATACCCGGCATGGTTCTCAGAACCACCTTGGCCATGGCCATCAAGGCTCCCGTGTTGCCCGCCGAGATGGCCACCTGTGCCTCTGCTTTGTGAACCGCGTCAATTGCCTGCCACATGCTGCTGACACGCCGGCCACGGCGCAACGCCTGGCTCGGCTTGTCGTTCATGCTGACGGCGACTTCGCAATGACGGAATTCGCATCGGCCGGCCAGTTCGGGATGGGCATCAAGTATCGGTTGCACCCGGGCCCTGTCTCCAAACACAATTGCATGCAGATCGTCGTGACGGGCAAATGCCGACGCCAATCCAGGAACAACCATGTCGGGGCCCTGATCGCCACCCATGGCGTCTACCGATATCGTAAGTACGTCCCGCATCCCATTGTCAGTTTGCACATGCGTATCCTCACTCCGCATGATTGCGCACAGCTCCCCCAATCTCCATCCGGCCGGCCAAGCCTTGCTCACCGAACAGCCATCCGTAAGAACGGCGCGACATTACCGGCTTGGAAAATGGATACAACACAAAATTCCCCTATTTACGTTTCGCGCAGCTTCTTGAGGGCGGCAAACGGGCTTTGCTTTTCAGCGGATTCGGTTTGCCCTCCAGCTGGCGCCTGGTAGCCGGAAAAATCAACTCCAGGCTTTCGCGGATAGGGGTCGAGCGCCAATGCCAAAGTCTCCGTGACCAGGCCTGCCAGATCAATGATGCCCGACGAGATCGTTTCGGGCTCGTCGCTTTCCGGGTCCTCCACGGAAACGACCGACGCCGTGTGACCCGGTGCTGTTTCAGACAGGTAGATACGGTCGACAGGCCCATCGACAGACGATTGAAACTCATCCAGCGATACGACGCAGATGAGTTGTACATCCGCGCGGACGTCTCCTCGAACCCGGAAGCTGCCACGCCGCCAGGGTTCGATGGAAAGCCGGGCTTCAAGACTGGAAACGGCAGGCACCTTCAACTGACCGGCAATCGCCGCGCATTCCGCCACGTTGGCGACTATATCCTCAACGCAACCTTCCTCGGGAATTCGTGCAACAGCCAGCGGACGGCTGAACTCGACAGGCTCTTCAGCAGATGTCATCGGTTCTGTGTTCCTTCCACAATGGTCTCGGCCGGGTCCGGAAAGACGAGGTCTCCTGAGATAATTGCGGCCAGTGTCTGTGCTTCAAGGTGTTCGCGCACTGCAGCGACATAGTCCGTAAGCTGCACCGCAACCGCCTCATCCGCACCATCGGGAAAGATATTGCGCACCAAAGCCGACTTCAAAGCAGCATGACGGCTGGGTTCGTCTTCTTCCTCGAAAGCCTGTTCATAGGCAACGCAGCGGCCCATAAAGACATCCGCCATCGTTCGCATGCGCTTGGAAATCGACAGGTCACCGACGCCCATTTCCCTGAGTGAGCGATCCATGTCCCTGAACATCTCATCCACCAGGTCCTGCGACAATACACGCTCTTCTTCGGTGCCTTTCTTCAATCTGTCGAACACCAGGAAGGCGTGCAGGATGATCAGGTCGAAACGGCCGGTGACCGTATCGGCAACACCGAGTTCCTCATAGAAGACGGGTTGCCGTGCCTGCGCCACAATCGACTCATATACACGCCGTTCAGTGTGTTTCGGGGTTTTGCGGGAAAACAGCGTTTTGAAGATCATTTGCAATTCTTAATGTTTTGGGGACATACAGGACCGTGGTCAGCTAAGGCTTGGACGACTGATTCCATGACAGAGCCGGTCCTGGTCGGTGCCTCGTCTTCAGGGCTGCGGACACCCGTGTTTGGATTTAAGCATGCTCGATTTGCTTCGTTACAAGTTCGCGTCACTTGCGCTTCCGTTTAGCGTGGCGGTCCTTCTTGGCGCCTGTTCACCGGTTATCGACTATCGCGGGTATCTGCCGAAGGAAGCAGACCTGCAACAGATCCAACCGGGAATGAGCAAGTCGGAGGTACAGGCCCTGCTCGGCTCGCCCTCAACCACAGCTACCATCAACCATACCGGCGACAGCTACTATTACATTTCCAGCATTGTGCACAACAGCGCATTTCTGGACCCAAAAGAGGTTGACCGCAAGGTGTTTGCCGTGCGCTTCAACCAGTACGATCAGGTCGAAAGTTTCGCACATTACGGTCTCGAAGACGGTCAGATCGTAAATTACAATGACCGCAAGACGCCGACCCGCGGCAAAGAGCTGACAGTTCTTCAGCAAATGTTCCAGAACATCGGCCGCTTCGACCCGAACACCAGCGGCGCGCCATCACAGGGTTTCTAAGAAACAGCAAACCCGCGAAGCGTCCAGGCGGGGCTTCGCGGGTTCTGCATTGTATTGTGCAAGACCCGGATCACAAGTATCCGGGTCCGTTTGTTTTGATCAGCCGCCGTGCGCCAGAACCGCCAGAAGCAGCAAGGCCACTATGTTGGTGGTCTTGATCATCGGATTGACGGCAGGACCCGCGGTGTCCTTGTAAGGATCGCCGACGGTGTCGCCGGTGACAGCAGCCTTGTGGGCTTCCGAGCCCTTGCCGCCATGATTTCCGTCCTCGATATACTTCTTGGCGTTGTCCCAAGCACCACCACCGGCGGTCATCGATACGGCAACAAACAAGCCGGTCACGATAACGCCGAGGAGCATGGCTCCAAGTGCCGCAAAGGCATCAGACTTCGATCCGGTGATAAAGTAGATGGCATAGAAGCATACGATCGGTGACAGCACCGGAAGCATCGAAGGAATGATCATTTCCTTGATCGCGGCGCGGGTCAGCATATCCACCGCCCGGCCGTAATCGGGTTTTTCGGTCCCCTTCATGATGCCCGGCTTTTCCTTGAACTGCCGACGCACCTCTTCCACGACGGCGCCGCCGGCACGGCCGACCGCTGTCATGGCGATTCCGCCAAACAGGTACGGAAGCATGCCGCCGAACAACAAGCCGACAACCACGTAGGGATTGCTCAGCGAGAAGTCGACGGAGACGCCTTCAAAGAAGGATCCCGGCGTGGCGGCGTTTGCGAAGAACTTCAAGTCCTCCGTATAGGCCGCGAACAGCACCAGCGCACCAAGGCCCGCTGATCCGATGGCGTAGCCCTTGGTCACCGCCTTGGTTGTGTTACCGACGGCATCAAGCGCGTCCGTGGTATCACGCACCTCTGCGGGAAGATCGGCCATTTCAGCGATACCGCCAGCGTTGTCGGTAACCGGACCGAAGGCATCGAGCGCCACAACAACACCGGCCAGGGCCAGCATGGTGGTGACGGCAATCGCAATGCCGAACAAACCTGCCAGACCATAGGTCGTCAGCACACCGGCAATAACGATGAGCGCCACAAGCGCCGTCGATTCAAGAGAAACGGCCAGGCCCTGAATGACGTTGGTTCCATGACCGGTGACGGAAGCCTGAGCGACCGACTGCACCGGGCGGTAGTCTGTGCCGGTGTAGTATTCCGTCACCCAGATGATAAGGCCGGTTACGACCAAGCCGATCAGGCCGCAATAGAACAGGTGCCGCCCAGTAAACGTTACGCCCGCAGCGGTGTACTCGTTCGAAGCGCCGAGCCAGCCCCATATGATCACCGCAAGGGCGACCGCGGAGAGCACTGCGGTTGCGATAAAGCCCTTGTACAGGGCGCCCATGATGGAGTTGTTCGACCCCAGCTTGACGAAGAACGTGCCTATGATGGACGTCACGACGCAGCTTGCGCCGATCATCAGCGGCAGGAGCATGAGATTCTGGGCCGCAGCGCCATCGAAGAAGATCGAGGCCAGAACCATGGTCGCGACAACCGTAACGGCGTATGTCTCGAACAGGTCGGCCGCCATGCCGGCACAGTCACCAACGTTGTCGCCAACATTGTCGGCGATGGTTGCCGGGTTGCGCGGGTCATCTTCGGGAATGCCGGCTTCAACCTTGCCGACAAGGTCGCCGCCCACGTCAGCACCCTTCGTGAAGATGCCGCCGCCGAGACGGGCAAAGATCGAAATCAGCGATGCGCCAAATCCCAGCGCCACAAGGGCGTCGATGACCTCGCGGTCTTCGATGCCGTACCCCATCGGGCCGGTAAGCAGCCAAAAATAGACGGCAACGCCAAGCAGCGCCAGGCCGGCAACGAGCAGTCCGGTGATAGCGCCAGACTTGAAGGCGATTTCCAGGCCGCCAGCCAGGCTGTTCGATGCTGCCTGTGCCGTGCGAACGTTGGCGCGCACGGACACCAGCATCCCGATGAAGCCTGCAAGGCCGGATAGAATAGCGCCGATTGCAAAGCCAATGGCCGCAACACCCGACAGAAGAAGCCAGGCCACGACAAAGACGACGACGCCAACGATGGCAATGGTTGTGTACTGGCGCGTCAAATAGGCCTGAGCACCTTCGCGGATGTTACCGGCGATTTCCTGCATGCGGGCATTGCCCTGGTCGGCTGCGAGCACGCTCTGTGTTGCCCACACCGCATAAACGATGGACAGAACACCGCAGCCAATGATTAGCCAGAGTGTCGAACTCATGGGATCATCCTTGCTTTAATGAGTTTTAAGGCCCAAGCGATTGCCGCTCTGGTGGTTTGGTCCCCCCTCCGGGCCCCGTTCAGATCGCGGCGGAACATGCCAAAACTGGCCCCTTTAAGCAACCGCTTTCATGCAATTCAATGGTCGCAGGCACTCAAGCCGTGGACATCTCACGCCTGCGCCGCGCTTCAAGCCACAACAACCCGGCCAAACACACAGCAATCATGGGAAGGGCCGCTAGATTGACCGCATGCCAACCTATGGAATCAAGCAGCAACCCCGATGTTAAAGACGACACCGCGACGGTTGCAAAGACCGCAAAGTCGTTGACGGCCTGCACCTTGTTCTTCTCCGCCGGTAAGTAGCAATCGGTCACCATGGCGGTGCCGCCGATATATCCGAAATTCCAGCCAAGGCCGAGCAATACAAGACCAACCGCGAAGTGACCGAAGGTGATGTCGCTGAACCCCACGACGGCGGCAAGTATCAAGGCAATCATGCCCGACAGCATAATGCGGCCGGCGCCGAACCGGACAATCAGCGAGCCTGTAAAGAAACTGGGAACAAACATCGCGAGCACGTGCCACTGGATGACCCAGGCCGAATCATCGACCGTAAAACCGCACAGCGCCATGGCGATCGGTGTCGCAGTCATCAGCAGGTTCATCACGCCGTACGCCATCATGCCGCATAAGATGGCCACGATGAGCCTGGGCTGAGCGAGGATCTGGCCAAGCGGCCTGCTTTTCCCAGTCGTTTCCTCGCTGCGACCATGCGGAATATCAACGAACATCAGGACAGCCAAGGCCGCAATGCACAGCATCGCAGCTGCCAGATAGTTCCCGGCGAACAGAACGGGCTCAAACCAGGTTCGCGAGTGAATTATGATCAGTGGGCCGAATACGGCGCCTGCGATGCCACCAAGGAGCACCCATGAAATCGCCTTGGGTTTGAAGCCGGTGCTGGCCGTGTCTGCGGCCGCAAAACGATAGTAGGCCGCACAGGCTTGATAGATACCGTTTCCCATCGTACCGATGCAAAACAGCGCAAAGCTCTGCTCGAAGATCGCCCACAGGCAGACAAGCGCGCTTATCAGTCCGGCTGTCGCACCAATCATGAAACCGGGTCTGCGTCCAATGCGGCGCATCAGCAGCGAAACCGGTATGGTCGACAGCGCCGTACCGATCACGAAAGTGGAAATCGGCAGCGTAGCCAGTGCCTTGTCCGGCGCCAGCATGGTTCCGACCAAACCGGCCGTCACGATGATATTTATGGCTGAGCATGAGTAAAGCGCATGGCCGATCGCCAGGACGACCGCGTTGCGGCGGGCGCGTGCATCGTCAATGAAAGGCTGGGGACCGGCAGTGGCGATGGTCATTGCGTTTCAATACAGGAACTCAACCGGGAAAAACATGGCAGCCGATTCCGCCACGCGGAACACAGCTCGTTTACTCCTGCCGTTCAAACGCCGACCTGTCTTGCGGTCGTGGCCGCCTGAAGCTCCCTCACGATCATCATGCGGCCTTCCAGCCAGGGCAACTTCTCCAAGGCAGGCTTGACACACACGGTTTCGATCAGGTCCCGGCAGTTTTGCGCCAATCTCGACGGTATACCGTTCAGTTCGTCTCGCCGTGCCGCCAGCGACAAGACCCGCGCGAACGAGGCAAACGGGACCGGCATGACATCCAACCGGTCATGAAAGCGCTGGCCGTCGAGATAGCACAATGGCGTGGTGATCGCCCAGCCGCCGCTTTCGCATACCATCGCGAAC
>JANQIR010000106.1 GCA_028282065.1 Aestuariivirgaceae bacterium | reverse complement strand
GAGCTTCCGGACCTTCCTGCCTGTATCTGTTGAAAATCTTGTAGCCTGTCTTTCGCGAAATGCCGAACTCACGGCAAACTGCGCTCATGCTTTCGCCTTCCAGAAGACGGGCAACAAATTTGAGGCGCTCGTCCATGACTGAAAGTTCCTTCCACGGCATCTACACCTCCAGCCAAATGGCCAAAAGTGTAACCCATGTCTCCGGAACGTTCTGTCACCTATGTCTCGGGTCTCTCAGAAGATCCCGCAACATTGCCCGCATCAATCCCGCAACATCGAACCATCGGGTTTGGGCACAATTATTCCGGCTGGAACTAGTCGACTCCTCGCCACAACACTCCCAAATGGGCCGCGCCTAGTTTGATGGGAAAATGATCAGTAGATGGTTTTCAGGACCTTGGCTGAACCGTCAACGAGTTCCGAAATCTCGTCCTTTGTGGGTTCTCGTCCCTTGGCGTGGCTACAGATGTTTCTTGTATCAGAAAGGCTCTGAATGAAGCGTTCCTGAGCGAGGGTGATGACATTGGATGTGCGCAGCAACTGGGCGAGATCTGATATTCCCGGGTTCTTCTTTGCGATCTTGAGGCTATGAGTCCCGCGAACATGGTTGAGGTGTTTTTCGATTACAACACCGCAAATCGCACCAGCGGCCCGCAAGTATCCAGCCTTTGCCAACGCCCTCGCAGTTTCGATTTCAGTGTCGAACAGGTCGGCTTGCAGAACGGCCGATAGGTTAAGAAGGGTCGAGTCCAGCGCACGTTCCGCCGCTTTCACGATATTCAGCTGTTGATAAAACTCGGGGATGGCGGCTGAGCCATCCACGAGGACGTCTCCAGCGATGGTTACTTGAAGTCTTTGCAGGTAGTCCTTCACCATATAGTTGTGGTACCGGATCTCTTTACGAACGCGCGGATATTCGAAGTAGGAGACAAAATCGGGCAACCGATCCGGTAGGACTTGCTTCACCACGGCTTGTGCCTCGGAGTACCAGCTTTGGTACTTTTCTCTGAAGTCGGGGAGACTTTGGGTGATCTTCGCGACTTTCTCCTCATCTCCTCCGAGTAGCGAACTCAGGCGCTCCACAAAGGCCTCGGGATGGCACTCGTATTGGATAGCATTGTGGAGTTGATCGCCCTCGACAACCAACCGCGCAAGGTCATTCGAGAACTTTTTTGTGCGTTCAGACATTTGGACCTCACTGCCCAAGTTTGTGGAGACAGTCTGCTTGCGCAATTGTTAAGTCAACATAGCCGACCACCCAGTCTGTGAGCATCGGCGCGGCATGGAATTGTGCCACCTAGCGCGGATGGACGAAATCTGACTTCTACATGTGACTCGCTACCGGACTTATATGAAAACCCGCAACAAATCCCGCAACTCCCGCAACATGGAATATAAGATACTTCCGGTAACTTGTTGAAATTTAGTGGTTACACCAATTGTTCGAAAAGGGGCAGGAGCGCATCGCCCGCTCCAAGTTCTAGAGGTACATACCGAAGACATAGGTAACACACTCGTGCCGAAAGGTGGCTTAATTCCTTGCGTTGCATTCCTGCCAGGCTTTCGGCTCATCAGCTGTCCGACAGCGTCAGCTCCCAGTTCTGGCCGATGAGATCCTTGCCGAAGGACCGGTGCTTTTCCTCCGCCACCAGCTTGAACCCGGCGGCCTGATAGATCTTGCGGGCCGAGTCCAGGCAGTCGTTGGTCCACAGCGTCACTGTCTTGTAGCCGCACTGCCGGGCAAAGCGGATGCACTCCTCGACAAGCCGGTTGCCGAGCCCGAGGCCGCGCGCTGCGGCCTCCACATAGAGCATGCGCAGCTTTGCGGCGTCCTGACTGGCGCGTACCAGGCTGACGCTGCCGAGGATTTCGCCGTTGCGCTCGGCGATCCAGCAGCGTTCGTTCTTCGGGTCGTGATTCTTGATGAAATCCGAAGCGATTTCCGCCACCAGGGCCTCGAAGGTTTCGTCCCAGCCATATTCGGTGGCATAGAGCACCGCCTGGCGATGAACGATCCAGCCCATGTCGCCGGGTTCATGGGGGCGTATGACGTAGGGTTCGCGGCTGTCGCCTTGATCGCCAAGCAGCCGCTCGATCGTGCCCATGGACTTGACAAGTGCTGCACGCTGGCCGGGGCTGAGCGGTTGCAGGAGATTGGACATTTGCTTTCGGGAGTTCCGATTGAGCGGCTCGAAGGCATCGTGGCCCCGGCCGGTGAGCGTCAGATCGCTGCGTCTCGCATCGCCCGCAGATGTCTGTTTGGCCAGCAGACCGTCCTTTTCGAATTTCTTGAGGATGCGGCTGAGGTATCCCGGATCGAGCGAGAGATTTCGGGCAAGGTCCCTGGCGCTTTGGCCGTCGCGTTGTGCCAGCTCATAAAGGACGCGGGCTTCCGTCAAGGTGAACCCGGTGTTCAGCATGCCCTCGTCGAGAACGCCGACAAGCCTCGTATAGAACCGGCTAAACGCGCGCGCCGCGGCCACATCACTTTCAAACGAGGCGTCCATGCCCGGAATGAAACGGCAGACCGGCAATCTTGTCAATAAATTATGTGACTGAGTCAATTAATTAAACACTTGCTGCGAACCGGACAGATTTTTCACCACCGGCGTTACCACGAACTGCAATTCGCATTGCGCGTGCACCGATCCGGTTTATGGTTGTGCCCTGAATTCAGATTGTCCCTGCCTTGGCGGTACACGTTTCCTCGCGAGCTACCAGACAACACGACCGATGGCGCCAAAACCGTTTCCTGTTGAAAGTGACAGCACCTTGCCGGCAAGTGCCGATGTGGTGGTGATCGGCGGCGGGATTGCCGGGACATCGACGGCGCTGGAACTGGCCGAGCGCGGTATTGACGTGGTGCTGTGCGAAAAGGGTGAGATTGCTTGTGAGCAGTCGAGCCGCAATTGGGGCTGGTGCCGGCAGATGGGGCGCGATCCGCGCGAGATCCCCCTCATACTGGAATCCTTAAGACTGTGGCGCAACATGAACACCCGGGTCGGGGCGGAAACCGGCTTCACCGAGTGCGGTATTCTTTATCTGTGCGAGACAGAGGAAAAGCTGGCCAAGTACGAAGGCTGGCTCGACCGGCACGCCAGGCCCTATCAGGTCTCTTCGCGCATTGTTGATGGCAAGGAGGCGGCAAGACTTGCGCCGGGCAGTTCGCGGGACTTCAAGGGAGCTTTGTATACGCCGAATGACGGCCGTGCCGAACCACAGCTTGCCGCATCGGCCATGGCCCATGCAATCCGCGCGCATGGCGGAAAGGTCTTCACACAGTGCGCCGTGCGCGGCATCGAACGGCAGGGCGGCCGGGTCAGCGGTGTTGTAACAGAGCAGGGCCGCATCGCCTGTTCTTCGGTAGTGCTGGCAGGTGGTGCCTGGTCGCGGCACTTTTGTGAGAACATGGACATCAGACTGCCGCAGCTCACGGTCACCAGTTCGGTGTTCCGGACAGGTGCGATGGATCTGCCGCTGGAGGCTTCGGCGCATGGTTCGGGTTATGCCTATCGCAAGCGGCTGGATGGTGGCTACACGATTGCCCATGGGGATGTGTCAATCGCCGATATCGTTCCGGCGAGCTTCCGGTACTTCTTCGATTTTCTGCCGGCGCTCAGATCGGAGTGGCGATCGCTCAAACTGCGTTTCGGGGAACGGTTCTGGCAGGAACGCCGCCTGCCGAAGCGCTGGGCGATGGATCAGCAATCGCCGTTCGAGCAGATCCGGGTGCTGGATCCGGAACCGGTGGACTGGGTTTTGAGCGAGGCACGCAGTAATCTGGCTGCGGCGTTTCCCGCCTTTGCCGACGTTGAGGTGACCGAGTCCTGGGCTGGTGTCATCGATGCGACACCCGATGCGGTGCCGGTGATTTCAGCCGTTGACGACATGCCGGGCTTTCACATGGCCACAGGGTTTTCCGGCCATGGTTTCGGCCTTGGGCCCGGCGCGGGCAAGCTGATGGCCGACATCGTGACCGGTAAGACACCGGTCGTCGACCCCGAGCCGTTCCGCTACAGCCGGATGACGGACGGCACCAGGCTTAAACCGATCACCGGGCTTTGAGGGTTTTGACGGCCTTGCTCGTCTCTTGTTGTTTTCCCGGTCAGGCCTTCGGCCTTCCGCGCCACTTCATAAGTCCCTGTCGCGGCCTAAGCCGCTCCACGCCGCTTGTTGTTTTCCCGGTCATACCTCCTGAACCGTCATACCGGGCTTGACCCGGTATCCAGAGCAGCGATTGCGCCAAATTGTTGACTCACATCTGGTTCCCGGATCACGCGGCCAACCAGTGGCTGGCCGCTGTCCGGGATGACGGTTATGTGTGTCCCGGTCATACCTCCTCACCCGTCATGCCGGCAACAAAGAGGCGAGGAGGCTCCGCAGGAGCCGACCGGGAAATCAAAAAAGAGGCGTGGAGCGGCTTAGGCCGCGACAGGGACTATAGTTTTTCCGGCATCCAGAGCAGCGGTCGCACCAAGCTGCTGACTCACATCTGGACCCCGGCCTGCCGCCGGGGTGACGTTGTTTGTTGCGCGGGTTCAACTCAACACCTAGAACAACGGCGGATGTCGTCCGAGCTTGACGGGACCCCAGTAGATGTCCCCCTTCTCGATCCTGAGGCCCACGGAGATTTCACCGCGGCCTCCGAACAGCCCGAGCACCGTTGAGGCGGTCTTGGCATCTTTGCCGCTGATCACCGCGGCACTTTCCAGCCGGGCAATCGTCGATTTGAGGTTATCCGTGCGCGTTTTGAACCGGCCGGTCAAAAAGCCGTCTGGCGACATACGCGCTTGACCGTCCGCCGTCACCGACAGATCCGGCCATTTCAAAACCAGTTGGGCAATACTCAGTTCGACCTGCTCTTGGGCCAGGAGCCGTAACCCCTCCTTCCAGCGATCCGGAAGTTGCCGCGGACGTGGTGCGAGCTCGCCATTCAAAACCGCGGCGTCAAGCAATACGGAGCCCGAAGGCCGATTTGCCAGGCTCAGTTTACCGAGCTCCGCGGCGAGCAGCACCTTGTCCTCTGCCGTGTCAAAACGCGCATGCAGATTGATCCGCTCAAGCCTGAACGGCTCGCCACCCATAGCTTTGCCAGTCACATTGGTCGCCAGAACCGAAACCTGGTGTAAGAGGCCATCCTGGAAACGTATGCTCGCGGTGGCCGGGTCGTGACGGTAGGTCTCCTCCTTAGCGCCCGTTTCGGGACGAAGGACGGCCGGCCCGGTCATGATGGCGATAACATGATCGAGGTTATAGGCCTGTGCCAGGGCATCCAGCCTGGTCAGGCGAAGCTCCTGGCCGGTTACATGTACAAGGGTTGCGTTGTGGCAGGTGAACCTGATCCGAAAGGGATATCCACCCCAGTCCCTGGTTCCGCAGGTCAGCTGCCAACCGGCTATTCTACCCTCCAGCGCCGAATTCGTCGGCTTGCGTACGCCATTCAGTGTCAGGTACCAGTAGCCGGACCACGTGGCGAAGAGGGCGACAACCATGATCAGCGGCAAGGCTATGAGTCGGTGATTGGTCATTGCGAAGCGGGAGAGATTTTTATAGGGCCTGTGAACAGCGCTGTGAGGGTCTTTTTAGGGCGGGGATGATGCAGGAGTTTTGGGTATTTGGCTACGGCTCTTTGATGTGGAACCCCGGTTTTGAGCATATCGCACGGACCGATGCCGTCATGCATGGCCTGCACCGCAGCCTGTGTATCTATTCCCACGTTTACCGCGGCACACCGGAGGTTCCAGGCCTTGTCATGGGACTGGATCGAGGCGGCGCCTGCCGCGGCGCAGCGTTTCAGGTGGCCGAAGAAAACTGGACCGCAACCGTCGATTATCTGCGCGCCCGCGAGCAGGTGACGTCTGTTTACCTTGAACGGTCACGACCGGTACGCCTGTTGGACGGCCAAGATCGCATGGTCGACGCCCTGGTCTATATTGTCGATCGCAACCATGAACAATATGCCGGCAGGCTGACGGTGGACGAACAGCTTGCCATCGTCCGCCAGGGCCACGGCAAGGCGGGCCCCTGCGCCGACTATGTTTCATCAACCGTGCGTCATTTACAGGATGTCGGAATTCATGACGCCATGCTGGAAGCCCTGCATAACCGATTGGCCTGAGCCGTTCAGACGGCCAACATTCACACGGAAACCGCAAGTCCGTCATCGAGATCGAACAGCGACGGCTGCTGGCAAGTGACCCGCGCCATTCCTGCGCCTTGGCCCGGGCAGTCCGGCTCAACCGGCTCCCCAAACAATTCCACCGTGAGATCCTGCAACACCTCGCGCGCGCCAAATGCACTGTCCGCCAGCAGATGCACATGGATCTCGGTGCATCCACCGGCCAGCACGCTGGGCGGCAAACCGGCAAATCCGTCCAACACACCGAACAGACCGGCCCGAAGCGGCACACGCTTATCGCCCATCCTGCGAACGGCAACATAAACACCGCCAGGCAATGGCGGGCAGGTGTCCGCAGGATAAACACTGTGAATATACCGCTTGCCGGACGCACCGCGCCAATACCAGAATCGATCACCGAATTCGACGTCGTTGGCAAGCATTGCAGGATGGGGGCTCGAAGAATCAATCATAGGAACAAAAATAGAACATTCTGTCCACGCCGTCAAGCATCGCCATCACTTTGGCCAATGGAAACACGAAAATTGCTGACAGCTTTCGAGAAGGTGTTCTAAAGGTGACGGGAAGATCCGTTCCACGGTCAGGCAGGGAGCATCCCGGACGCGGGCAGTGCCGGGGTGAATGGCAGATGACAGATACGATTGGCCACTTTATCGGCGGCAAACGCGTTGACGGCACCAGCGGCCGCCTCGGCGATGTGTTTAATCCCAATACCGGTGAGGTCCAGTCCAAGGTGGCTTTGGCATCGGCTGCCGAAGTGCGTGCGGCCGTTGAGAATGCAGCTGCAGCACAGCCCGGATGGGCCGCCAGGAACCCGCAGGTTCGCGCCCGCGTGATGATGAAATTCATCGATCTGGTCCAGCAGGAAAAGGATGAACTGGCACAGCTTCTGTCTCGGGAGCATGGCAAGACGATCCCCGACAGCCATGGCGACATCCAGCGCGGTATCGAGGTATGCGAATTCGCCCTTGGTATTCCGCACCTTATGAAGGGCGAATATACCGAAAGCGCCGGGCCCGGCATTGACATGTACTCCATGCGCCAGCCGCTTGGCGTCGTTGCCGGCATCACCCCGTTTAACTTCCCGGCCATGATCCCCATGTGGAAATTCGCCCCGGCTATTGCCTGCGGCAACGCGTTTGTTCTCAAGCCGTCCGAACGCGATCCCTCAGTGCCAATGCGTCTGGCCGAACTGATGATCGAGGCAGGCCTTCCCGAGGGTGTCCTGAACGTGGTCAATGGCGACAAGGAAGCCGTCGACGCCATTCTGGACGACGAGGATATACAGGCCATCGGCTTCGTCGGATCCACAGCAATCGCCGAATATGTCTACACCCGTGGCTGCGCCAACGGCAAACGCGTGCAGTGCTTCGGCGGCGCCAAGAACCACATGATCATCATGCCCGATGCCGATCTCGACCAGGCCGTCGATGCGCTGATCGGCGCAGGCTACGGTTCGGCCGGCGAGCGCTGCATGGCCATTTCGGTGGCCGTCCCTGTCGGCGAACAGACAGCCGATGCGCTGGTGGAAAAACTCATCCCGCGTGTAGAAAACCTGAAAGTCGGTCCGTCCACCGACCGCGAAGCCGACTACGGTCCGCTGGTCACCGGCCAGGCGCTTGAACGGGTCCGCAACTATGTCGACCTCGGCGTCGAGGAAGGTGCCAAGCTTGTGGTCGACGGCCGCGACTTCCAGATGCAGGGCTACGAGAACGGCTATTTCATGGGCGGCTGCCTGTTCGACAACGTCACCGATGACATGCGTATTTACCGCGAAGAGATCTTCGGGCCGGTTCTGTCCGTCGTACGTGCCAAGACCTATGACGAAGCCATCGACCTGCCGATGAAACACTCCTATGGCAATGGCGTGGCGATCTACACGCGCGATGGCGACACAGCCCGAGATTTCGCCGACCGGATCAATATCGGCATGGTCGGCGTCAATGTACCGATCCCCGTGCCGCTGGCCTACTACACCTTTGGCGGCTGGAAGAAATCCGTCTTCGGCGATCTCAACCAGCACGGTCCGGACTCGGTTCGCTTTTACACCCGCACCAAAACGGTGACCTCACGCTGGCCGTCAGGCGTCAAGGAAGGGGCCGAGTTTTCGATCCCGACCATGAGTTAGGGTCAGGACCCAGTCGCACCTTTATTGCGCGATTGCAGTCGCGGCAACGTCCGTATCTGCCCCCGGGGCCTTGCGACGACGCATGGCCGGGACCTGCATTAATGCCCTGCGCAAAGCATCTGCACGCAGTCATGTAAGGCCGTCCCCATTCCGGCAACGGGACCCTCAGAGCCCACCTATCTGCCACTGCTGTTTAGAATCGTTATACCTTGGAACTCTTCTAAGATATTGAAAAATATATATAAATAATCATTTGACGCTTGACTCTCCCGTCCTGTTTCGTTACCTGACTAAATCACTCAGGTTTTGATCAGGCGGGTGCCATGAACGCACGAATGAAGTTCGACCATTGTCCTCAGGATCTGCTCGACAGGCCGGCGGAGAGCCTCGTCGTGCGCGGATTTCGCTGCTGGATGGCCGGCTACGAGTTTGGTGATATCGACTGCTGGGAGACCGCCTGGCGGGAATACTCTGATGTGCTGGGACCGCGGGATGCCCGCGCGGTCCTTTCGGATCTGCAGTTCTGGATCAGGACGCTGCGGGAAGTGTCCGCCCGTCCGGTCAGTTGTTTTCCCCATTGCTGCCGGCATCTTTGCCATGACGAATGCATGGTTTTATCCCTGGTCTCCGCCCATCAGCGCCAGGATCTCGGTGCGGCACGTGCCGCTGCGCACCATCTTTCCGGACTGCATAATGGCCGCGAACTGGCCGCGTTAATAGATGCCAGCGGAGATTTCGCCTGCGCCTTGGCGGATGCCGGACAACATTTGATTCCGGTGAATATTGCCGTTGTGGAGAGCATCGCCGCGCAAGATTTCAACAGGGATGAAGCAAAACACGTCAAACACTGACAAGAATTGGGGAGAATACCACGTATGAGAAAATTGCTGACCACGGCGGCGCTGGCCGCGATCATCGCATGTTCCGGCGTTGATACGGTTCGTGCTTCGGCAACACCCGAAGCGGTCATCCAGAACTATTCCGACATTGCTTTGGCAATTTATGAAGACTCTTTGACAACGGCAAAAAAGCTGGACCAGGCCATCGAGGCGCTGATCGCCGGGCCGTCGGCGGAAACGCTGGCAGCCGCAAGAACGGCGTGGATTGAAGCCCGCCGGCCTTACCAGCAGTCCGAGGTTTACCGGTTCGGCAATACCATTGTCGATGACTGGGAAGGCAAGGTAAATGCATGGCCGCTCGATGAAGGCCTGATCGATTATGTCGACGGGTCATACGGCAAACAATCCGATGAAAACCCGTTCTACGTGACGAACATTATCGCTAACAAGAAGCTGAACGCCGGCGGCAAACAGATTGATGCCTCAAAGATCACACCCGAGCTTCTGGAAAGCCTCCATGAAGCAGGAGAGGTCGAGGCCAATGTCTCGACCGGGTACCATGCTATTGAATTCCTGCTGTGGGGCCAGGACCTGAACGGCACCGGCAAGGGTGCAGGCAACCGGCCGCACACCGATTTCGATCAGGCAAACTGCACCGGTGGAAACTGTGACCGCCGGGCCGATTACCTGCGGGCCGCCAGCAAGCTTCTGATGACCGATCTTGAGGCGATGGTCGCCAACTGGAAGGCCGATGGCAAGGCCCGTGCAGAATTGCTGCAGGATCCTGATAACAAGGGCCTGACCGCGGTTTTGACCGGCATGGGGTCGCTGTCCTATGGCGAGCTTGCCGGCGAACGGATGAAGCTGGGTTTGCTGCTGCACGATCCCGAAGAAGAGCATGATTGCTTCTCCGACAACACACATGAGTCGCACTACTACAACGTTGTCGGAATCAACAATGTCTATACCGGCAAGTATGTCCGGGTTGACGGTTCGATGGTCGAAGGTCCAAGCGTAGCGGATCTGGTCAAGGCAAAAGCCGCAAAGACCGATGAGGCCTTGAAGACGGATCTGAAAGCGGCTCTGGACAAGATGACCGCGCTGAAGAGGCGTGCCGAGACCAAGGAGCGCTATGATGAGATGTTGGGCGAAGGCAATGCGGAGGGCAACGCAACCGTGCAGGCAGCGATCGATGCGCTCGTTACCCAGACACGCTCCATCGAGAAAGCGGTTGCGGCACTTGGTCTTAAAATCGAGGTAGAAGGCTCAGACAGCCTGGATGCCCCTTCAAAGGTACAGTAACCCGCCAAAACCGACACTCGCCCTTCGGTCCAGGAGTTAAAACTTGACGTGAACGATAACGTAATGAATGGCTGCAGCGCCCTGACCTTTGGCCTGAGTGGAGGTGTCCGCATAAGCATGCG
>JANQIR010000093.1 GCA_028282065.1 Aestuariivirgaceae bacterium | reverse complement strand
GTGTTGGCGATCTGACGGTCGTCTCGACCGGCAATCTGAACTCAACCGCCGGCGCCGGTGTTTATGCCCGCCATACCAACAGTGGCAACACGTCCGTTTCCTCGACCGGCGATGTCTATGCCGGCGGCGGTTCGGCATTGCGAGCCATAGGCAGTGGCAACACCTTGACGATCAACTCGGTCGGCGATCTGACATCTGCCACCTCGGGCGGCATCATCGGCCAGCAAAATGGTAACGGGGATATCGTCATAACGTCCCAGGGCAATGTTTCTGCGGTCAACTTTGCAGCCATTGGCGGATACCTGACCCTCCTCAATGGCTCGGTCAGCATCAATTCGTTGGGTGATCTGACATCTACAAATTCCTATGGCATTCGTTCCGGCCTGAGCAATGGCGGCATCAGCATCACCAGCGAAGGTGCGATCAATTCGGACAACGTCGGTATCAGGGCCAGGGTAGGTTCGACTGGCGGTATCACGATCAACTCGACCGGTCCGATAACCTCGGCCAATGCGGATGGCATCGAAGCTCTGCTGGGCAGCAACGGGAGTGTGAACGTCTCCTCGGTTGGCGACATCACGGCTTTGAACGGAAATGCAATTTACGCCTCTCACGATAATGTTGGCGGGTTGACCGTTGCGTCCACCGGCAACCTTCAAGCGGGCATGTTCGGCATTTATGCCTACGCGGCTCCCGGCGGCAGCACCGGTATCAACGTCACGTCAATAGGCAATATCGTTGCGACCCAGGAGGGCATCTCGGTCAGGCAACGTGACACGGGTTCGATGGTCATCTCGTCCACGGGCACTGTCACGACGACCAACTACCACGGGGTCTATGGCATCCAGACAATGGATGGCAGTGTCTCGATTACATCTCTCGGCGATATCAATCATGGTAACGGCAGGGGCATCTTTGGGCGTTCCTATGGTAGTGGGACGATCGACATCTCCTCCGTCGGTAACATCATGTCCGCAGGTGGATCTTCGGTCGGAATTCAGGCCAGCAGCACCGGCGACCGGGACATTACCATCAGTTCGCAAGGCGATATTGCGGTTGCCCGCACCGGTATAGCTGCGTCCCTGACGTTTTTCACGGGCAACACGGAAATAACGTCTGTCGGCAACATCACGACAACCGGTGGTTTTGGAATTCGCACCACGACAGATACCGGCAACAGCACGATCTCGAGCCAGGGCACGATCAATGCCCACTACGCCGGTATCGACGCCGCCGTCGGGCAAAACGGTGACATCCATGTAACATCCGTTGGACCTATAACGTCCGCAATCCGGCAAGCCATCAGGGCGAGCGTCGGCAACACGGGCAATGTGACGGTGAACTCCACCGGCAACCTTCAGTCGGATTTGCATGGCATCGAGACCTATGCATTAGCCGGCACCATTGATGTCACGTCCATGGGCAATATTCAGGCTGGCGACGATGCCATCTATGCAATTGCACCCTTTGGCAATGTCATCGTTCATTCCGAAGGTGATCTGACCGCGTCCAGTAACGGGATCCGGACCGGTTCGATCGGGACCGTCCAGGTGACGTCTATAGGCAACATCGCCGCTGGCCCAGGTGGACAGGGCATAGGGGCCAGTTCCGACAGCACGATCACGATAAACTCGACCGGCAATATCGGTTCGGGTCAGGACGGCATTCGGGCAAACACCCTTCTTGGCGATGTCTTTATCACGTCCAGCGGCAATGTCTCTTCCGCCTTTGCCTCCGGCATTCGCGCCGAGACAAACTACAGTATCACCATCGACAGCAACGGTGCCGTCACCGGCAACGACGATGCCATCCGCGCCTACACGCAATTCAACGGCAACATCATCATCACGTCGGTCGGCGCGATCACATCCATTGCGCAGAACGGCATCGATGCACGTGTCAACAACAACGGCAACGTCACGGTGACGTCTGTCGGCGACCTGACGTCCAACACAGCAAGCGCCATCGTGGCGAACACGAATTTCGGCCAGGTTACGGTCAATTCGACGGGCAATCTCGCCGGAGCCTCGAACGGCATTGATGTCGGTAACTTCAATGGCGCCATAAACGTCACGTCTGTCGGCGACATCGATGTTGGTACCGATGCCATCCGGGTGAACACGACCAGCGTCGTCATGGTGAACTCGACCGGTAACCTCGTCGCCGGGTCGCGCGGTATAGGGGTCACAGCCCTTAACCAGCCCACCATGGTGTCGTCGGTTGGTAACATCCAGTCGGCCGGTCCAGGCATTCAGGTGGCGGCCGCGCTGGGTGATGTCACCCTCGATGTTGCTGGCAGCGTTGTCTCGACGGCGACAGACGGCATCAACATCTCGACCGGCGGCGCCATCGTCATAAACAACAGCGCTGTCGTGACCGGCACCGCGAACGGCATCATTTTGAACAATTTCGGCGATCCGGTCGCCATCAACAACACAGGTTCCATCGGCCTGCAGTCTGCCGTCATCCCGTCGATAAACTTCCTCGGTAACAGCACTACCCAGACCGACAACACCGGGAATATCAATGGCTTTGTACTGCTTGGGGGCGGCATCGATATCGTCAACAACCAGGCCGGCGGCACGTTCCATGCCCAGGGTGTCAGCAATTTCGGCGCATCGAACGACCGGTTTATCAACCGCGGCATCTTCCGGGTCTTTGACACCGGTGGGGCCGACGCGGTCACGCTGAACAGCCTGGAACGCTTCGACAACTCCGGCGGCGGCCAGATCCTGATGAACGATGGCGGAGCCGGCGACGCGCTCACCACCTCGGGCAACTTCACCGCCGGTGGCACGTTGCAACTCGACGTGCTGGTTGATAACGCGGCACCTTTGGCCGACGTCCTGAATGTCGGCGGCGCGGTCAACAACATCATCGGTCCGACGACGATTATCCCGACGGTCGTGGCGGTCAATTCCTCGCCATTGCCGGCCGGCGGCGTCACGGTCGTCACCACAAACGGCACCGCGGCGGGCGACTTCCAGCTGGCCGGTTTCTTCGACTTCACGCTCAATCAGGTCGGCAACGACTGGGTGCTGAACGGCACCGGTGGCCTGAACTCCGAGGCGCAGCAGTTTGCCAGCCTGATCACCGCCCAGCAGAACCTCTGGCACGGCACGATCAACAATTTCGCACACCGCCTGAACGGTCTGCGGTCCGTGGTCAACGGCACATCGCCGCTGAACGCCGTCTCGGTCACACCGGCCGCTGCCGATGGCCGTCTTGGCGCGGCAAACAACAGCCTGTGGCTGCGCGCCGTCGGTGGCGTGGCGGACTACAATGCCAGTAATGCTGTCGATTACGAGCAGGATATGGTTGGCCTGCAGGCGGGTTACGATATCGTGTTCGATCTGGGCCAGGGCGCCGGCTACATGGTGGCAGGTGTCGCCGGCGGTTATCTGGAATCGGACGTCGACTACAAGTCGTCCTCCATGGCGGCAACGTTCTCCGGTGCGTTCGTGGCCGGTTATCTCAGTTACTTTGCAGGCGGCTTCTACGCAGACGCCCTGGTCAAGGCGGATTTCCTCGACCTTGACTTGACCGCTCCGGCCATTCCGGCCGCTGACAAGACCGATGCAGAGTCCATCGGCTTTGCCTTCGACACCGGCTATCGCTTCGATCTGAACGACGGTTTCTACATCACGCCGCAGGCCCATGTGAGCTACGTGGAAACCGATATCGGCAGCATGACGTTCCCGGTCGGAACGGTATTGTTCCGCGATGGCGAAAGCCTGAGGGTCGGCGGCGGCGTCCAGGCCGGTGTGCGTTCGGTGCTGTCGGACGGCACGGTGATGGAGCCCTATATCACGGCCCGCATCATGCACGACTTTGAAGGACAGAACACCGTCGCGCTCAGCGGCTTCCCCACCACCGACAATGCCAGCGACACCTGGGGTGAGGCCGGCGGTGGCGTTCAGTTCGGATCGCCTGGCCTTCTGACCGGTTTCCTCGATGCCAAGGTGCAGTTCGGCTCCGACGTGTTCGGCGTAACGGCCAAAGGCGGCCTCAGGGTGTTCTTCTGACTTGCGCAATGCGCGCAAACGCAATATCCGGTCATCATGACTGACACCGGTGCCCCTGGGTCGGGCGCGGACGCCGCTCCTGACACGACCGACAGAACCACCAACATCTCCATGTCGCGTGGGTTCCCGGACTGGCTGGCACGCAACCGGGTCGCCCTGGCCATCAGTTCCTATCAGTCGGGCGAACTGTTCCTCATCGGCGCGCGCGGCGACGGCCAGCTCTCGGTCCATCAGGAAAACTTCGTGCGCGCCATGGGGGTGTGCGCCCTGCCGCAGCGCATCTATCTTGGATCGCTCAACCAGATCTGGCGGCTGGAGAACGTCCTGGCACCGGACCAGCGTGCCAACGACTACTTCGACCGGCTTTACGTACCGCGCAACGCCCAGACGACCGGCGATGTCGACATCCACGAACTCGCCGTTGAACCGTCCGGACGCATCCTGTTCATCAATACGAAATTCTCCTGCGTCGCGACTGTCAGCTCCGTGCATGGTTTCACCCCGTTGTGGAAACCGCCCTTTGTCACGCGCCTGGCGGCGGAGGACCGCTGTCACCTGAACGGCCTGTGCATGGCGGACGGCAAGCTGAAATATGTCAGCGCCATCAGCCAGAGCGATGTGGTCGATGGCTGGCGCGAACGCCGGCACGAGGGCGGAGTGCTGATCGATGTCACCAGCGACAAGGTTATCACCGACCGGCTGTCCATGCCGCATTCGCCGCGGCTCTACAAGAACACGCTGTGGGTGCTCGACTCAGGGCGCGAATACCTCTCGCGCGTCGATCTGAATACCGGCAAGGCGGAGGATCTGACCTTCTGTCCTGGATTTGCCCGCGGCCTGTCGATGATCGGTAATTTCGCCATAGTTGGTCTGTCGCTGCCGCGCGACGGCTCGTTCGAGGGCCTGCAACTGCAGGAAAATCTTGCAGCACATGACGCCGAACCAAGATGTGCGGTGCACGTGATCGACCTCACCTCCGGCGATACGGTGCACTGGCTGAGGTTCTCAGGCTACATACAGGAACTGTTCGATGTCTCCGTCATCTCCGGCGTGACCTGTCCCATGGCGGTCGGCGTGAATTCGCCGGATCTGAGTACCCTGATCACCTATGAGCCGGTCACGACGGGCCTTTGAGGCCGGCCGATACGCGGTTCTTGATGCGCGGGCCGGCAGCTTGTCGTACACTCTCGTTGACGACACGATCGGGAGTTCCTGCCATGAACGCGCCCCAATACATCTTTGAAGCCAGTTCGAAGCCATCGCTGCCCTGGCACGACGTGCCGCTGATAACCGCTACCGATGAAACACTGCAAGGTTACGGCTGCCTGGTCGACGATCCGGAAGCCTTCGAGATCGAAATCGTGCGTTGGCCGGCCCAGGGCTGGCGCCCGGTCGATGAGGGAACGGGCGATGAAGCCGGCTGGGTCGAGGGCACGTTCTCCGGCGTCTGGCAGGGCGATATCCTGTATGGCACCAACGAGGCGGTAAACGGTCACTATGTGCTGGGCTGGTCCACCGATCCTCAAACGGCATCGGACGCGGCGGCGACGGCGCCGCGCGACCAGATCCTGCTATGGCACATGAACTACCACCCCGACGGTGGGCAGCTGTTCTATCCACTCGACAACAAGCCGTTCATCTTCCCCGCAGCGCTGCCCGGCGATGATCTCACACCGGACAAGGTGGTGGCGTTCTGGTGCGACGGCTCGCGCGGTCTGTACATCCATCCCAATGTCTGGCACGAGGGGATCTTCCCGATCGAGGACAACCAGCGCTTCCTGGACCGGCAGGGCAGGGTGCATGCCCGGGTAAGCTGCGATTTTGGCAGCGAGTTCGGGGTCTATCTGTCCTGTCCCCTCCGGTCTGAAATGCTGCAAGCCACCTGACGCCTCGCTGGACTCGACCTGCCATTTCACGCATCATGCGGCACGCGCCCCGGGGAGCGCCGGTCTGGCCTGATTTTGGGTCAGCAAAAACAAAATAGAGAGTGATAAGGGAGTTCGGTCGATGTCATTCAATCTCTTGAAGAAAGTACTCGCCGGGGCAACCGCCGGGTTGGCCGCATTGGCGTTTTCGGGACTGTCCGCGCAGGCGGAAACGGAGCTGACGGTCTACACCGCGGTTGAAGCGGAGGACCTGAAAAAATACGCCGCCAAATTTAACGAGGACCACCCCGACATCAAGATCAAGTGGGTGCGTGACTCGACTGGCATTGTCACCGCCAAGCTTCTGGCAGAAAAGAATAATCCTCAAGCAGACGTCGTCTGGGGACTGGCTGCAACGTCGCTCCTTCTGCTGAAGAGCGAGGGCATGCTCGAGCCCTATGCTCCGAAAGGTGTGGAAAAGCTCGACAAGAAGTTCGTCGACAGTTCGAACCCGCCGACCTGGACCGGCATGGACGCCTGGGTGGCGGCCGTCTGCTACAACACGGTTGAAGCCAAGAAACACAACCTGACCCCGCCGAAGTCCTGGAAGGACCTCACCAAGCCCATGTACAAGGGCCACGTCATCATGCCGAACCCGAACTCGTCGGGAACCGGCTTCCTGGACGTGTCGAGCTGGCTTCAGATGTTCGGCGAGGACGGCGGTTGGAAGTTCATGGATGCGCTTCACGCCAACATCGCGCGCTACACCCATTCCGGCTCCAAGCCCTGCAAGCTGGCTGCCGCCGGTGAGATTCCGATCGGTATTTCGTTTGCATTCCGCGGAGCCAAGTCCAAGGCTGCCGGCGCACCGCTTGAAATCATCGTTCCCGAAGAAGGCGTGGGCTGGGACATGGAAGCAACGGCAATCATTGCCGGCACCTCCAAGCTCGACGCCGCCAAGAAGCTGGTGGACTGGTCGATCACCCGCAAGGCAAACGAGATGTACAACCAGGGTTACGCCGTTGTAGCCATGCCGGGCGTTGCCAAGCCGGTGGAGCACTTCCCGCCGAACCTTCTTGAGAAGATGATTGAGAACGACTTCGAGTTCGCCGCGAACAACCGTAAGCGCATCCTGACCGAATGGCAGAAGCGTTACGACTCCAAGTCCGAACCGAAGGGCTAAGACGCGCCGGATTGCGATCAACAAGAAAAGGTGTCCGGATGCGGCAGCCCCGGGAGCGGGCGGCGTAACCGGATACCTCTCGCAGGGGAGGCGACGGGGTGAGGGATAACGATAGCGGCGGTCCCTATCTGAGCATTTCGAATCTGACCAAGATGTTCGGAAACTTCACCGCCCTGGAGAACATTTCGCTCGACATTTATGAAGGGGAGTTCGTCTGTTTCCTCGGCCCGTCCGGTTGTGGAAAGACGACACTGCTGCGCGCCATAGCCGGCTTGGACATTCAGACATCCGGTGCGCTGATGCAGGCCGGCAGGGACATTTCGGCGCTGCCGCCGTCTGAGCGCGATTTCGGTATCGTCTTCCAGTCCTATGCCCTGTTCCCGAACCTGACCGTCAACCGCAATGTCGCCTATGGCCTGGAGAACATGGGCCAGCCGCGGGACAAGATCACCGGCCGCGTGTCTGAGCTGCTGGAGCTTGTCGGATTGCCCGACCAGGGCCCGAAGTATCCCGCGCAACTGTCGGGTGGACAACAGCAGCGGGTAGCTCTCGCCAGAGCCTTGGCGACCTCGCCCGGGCTCCTGCTGCTCGACGAACCGCTGTCGGCGCTCGATGCCCGCGTCCGGGTTCATCTGCGCCAGGAGATCAAAGCTCTTCAGGACCGTCTCGGCGTGACAACCGTCATGGTCACGCACGACCAGGAAGAGGCCCTGTCCATGGCCGATCGTATCGTCGTCATGAACCACGGCGTTATCGAGCAGGTCGGTACGCCCGCCGAGATCTATACCGAGCCGGCCAGTTTGTTTGTTGCCGACTTCATAGGCGAGATGAACCACCTGAGCGGACATATGACGGCCGGAGGGGACGTGGCGACAGGTGAATTGTCGCTGGCCTGCGCTGCTGGAGGCTTGAAGGCGGATCAACCCGTGGTCGCGACAATCCGGCCCGAAGATATCGTGCTGCGCGATGGCAATGGCGCCAACAGGCTGACCATGACGGTGGAGAAGCTGGAGTTTCTCGGATCGTTCTGGCGCGTCGGGCTTTCCAGTCCCTTGCTCGAAGGCGAAGCGCTTTCTGCCAATGTGTCGATCACCCAGGCGCGCAGCCTGTCCCTGAGCGCTGGGACCACGGTGAGTGCCGAGCTTCCTGGCGAACGCATCCGCGTTTTCCCGGTCAACGGATGAACAGCCAGTGAGCCAGGCCGCCAAAGCGTCTGCCGTACACATGCCGGCCCGGGTGAGGCCGAAGATCAGCCGCGACGACTGGCTGATGCGGCTCTTCATGGGGCTGATCGCCATCTACCTGGCGGTGACCCTCGTACTGCCGCTTTACGCAATGCTCTCCAAGTCGTTCTCCACCTACAGGATCGACCTTGCTGCCTATGCGGTTCAGGTTGACACGGGAGAGGGCTGGGGACCTGAAACGAACCTGGCTGCGCTCAACGCGGAACGGGGAGCCTTCAAACCGGCGGATCTCGCGGCAAGCTCGGACTCCAGATTGTCGCCTCTTGCCCTGTTTCCGGATTTCAGTTTCCGAAGCCCGACGAAGTACCGGCTGAAGAACGTCACCTCGGCCAGCGTCTTCCTGTTCGGCAGCGAACTGGTGAGCGGTACCGATTGGCATGAGTATTCCAGCAATGACTTCCGCCGCATCAGCCTGCGGCCGGTTGCCAGTACCGGACTGGAGAACTACGCCCGCTACTTCTCCACCCCGTCCCTGTTCTATTCGATCTACAACTCGATCTTCATCGCCACGATCAGCACGGTCATAACCGTCCTGATCGCCTTTGGTTTTGCCTACGCCCTGTCGCGAAGCTGCATGCGCATGAAGGGTGTGTTCCGGCTGATCGCCATGGTGCCGATCCTGGTGCCGTCGCTCCTGCCCGGAATTGCCCTGGTCTATCTTTTCGGCAATCAGGGTGTCCTGAAGGGGCTGCTGTTCGGCCATTCGATATATGGACCGATAGGCATCGTCATCGGATCGGTGTTCTTCACCCTGCCGCACGCCTTCATCATCATTCAAACGGCGCTTTCGATATCCGATGCCAGGCTCTACGAGGCCGCGGCAAGCCTCAGGACCAGCAAGTGGAAGACGTTCTGGACGGTGACCGTGCCCGGTGCCCGCTACGGGCTGATTTCGGCGGCGTTCGTGGTGTTCAACCTGGTGATCACGGACTTTGGCCTGCCCAAGGTCATCGGCGGCCAGTACAACGTTCTGGCGGTTGATATCTACAAGCAGGTCATCGGCCAGCAGAATTTCGAAATGGGCGCGGTCGTGTCGGTGGTTCTGCTGGTGCCGGCCCTGCTTGCCTTCACCATTGACCGGATTGTCCAGCGCCGCCAGGTCGCCCTCCTGTCGGCCCGGTCCGTCGCCTATCAGCCCACGCCGAACCGGACCTTCGATACGGCCTGTTTCTTCTACTGCGTTCTGGTGGCCATCTTCATTCTGGGCTTGCTCGGCATGTGCCAATACGCGGCATTGATCAAGTTCTGGCCCTATAACCTCAGCCTGTCCCTCACAAACTACAATTTTGATGTCATGGACGGAGGCGGTTGGGCGTCCTACTGGAACTCGATCAAGCTCGCCCTGTGGACAGCGGGGATAGGCACCTGCATCATATTTTCAGGCGCCTATATCGTGGAGAAGATGAACGGTGCCAACACGGCGCGCGGGCTGTTCCAGCTGTTCGCGATGATGCCCATGGCCATTCCCGGCATGGTTCTGGGCCTTGCCTACATCTTCTTCTTCAACGCACCGTCCAACCCGCTACACTTCCTCTACGGCACCCTGGCCATCCTGGTGATCTGCACCATCACCCACTTCTATACGGTCGGGCATCTGACGGCGCTCACGGCACTGAAGCAGATGGACCCCGAATTCGAGGCCGTGTCAGCATCATTGAAGCAGCCCGTGTGGCGGCTGTTTTCCCGCGTTACCGTGCCGGTTTGCCTGCCCGCCATATTGGACATCTCGATCTACATCTTCGTGAATGCGATGACGACCGTGTCCGCCGTGGTCTTTCTGTACAGCCCCGATACGACCCTTGCATCCGTCGCCGTGCTCAACATGGACGATGCAGGCGACATCGCGCCGGCCGCGGCAATGGGCATGATGATCTTCTACACAAACGCCACTGCCAGGATTATCCATCTGATCTTGAGTCGCGGCGTGGTTCGGCGCACGCAGGCCTGGCGGGTGCGAACCTGACCGTTGGCACGCTCCTCTTGCATGACGGCGACGCTGTTTGAGCCTATTCCCGTTCGCCAATCCAGGCGTTGACGTCTTCATCCGCTCTGGCGATGTCGTCGTCGCTTAGATACGCGCCGGCCAGCCGGACGCCTTCTTCGGCATCGCTGCCGCCTTCGAGCCCTGCGATGAGAAACCACTTGTAGGCGGTATAATCGTCTTCCGGCATGCCCTTGCCGTAGAAGTACATCAGGGCGAGATTGTACTGCGCATCCGAATGTCCGTGTTCGGCCGCTTGTGTGTACCAGTAAAGCGCCTTGTCGTAGTCGGTGGGGATGCCCTTGGCCTTGTCGTACATAAGGGCGAGGTTGTACTGCGCGTCCCCATTCCCCTGATTTGCTGCCTCGGTATACCACTTCAGGGCTTCTTGCGGGTTCGCCTCGACGCCATGGCCATATTCGTAGGTGATACCAACATTGTGCTTGGCGCAGGCCAAGCCTTGTTCGGCGGCCTTGAGGTACCATTCACGCGCCTTGACGAAGTCCTGTCCGACACCTTCCGCATTGTCGTACATCAAAGCCACGGAGAACTGTGCAAGCACGTTGCCGTCTTCGGCCAGCGGCATCAGGCGTTCGAACGCGGCTTCGAATTCGCCAGCGTTGTAGAGCTCCAGCGCCTCGTCGCATGCATGGATCATTGCGTCATAGGTGTCTTGCCGGTCTGTGAGCATTGCTGATCATCCCTGTGTGTCAAAAACACGAATTTGCAGATACTGGGATAACCTTGGCGGCGGTGTGCGGTATGTGCAGTCCGTCACTTTGCGCCTGTGTCCGCGTGCGCGTAAGCTGGTGGTCAGGCGAATCGTTAATAGGGCAGCGGCAGAACCGCATGGCAGTGAAGTCGGGCATATGGGTAAAGGCGCATATGCGCCGCTGCTTTTCCGAAGGGTTGACGGCCGTCGTGGCGCGCAAGGGCGAAGAAAGCGCCGGCGCGATCTTCGTAAAGGTGATCATGGGTGACGGCCGGGTGAAGCTCTATGGCCCGCCGCCGGGCAGTGCCTATGACGAGCAGGGCATGCGGCGCTGGCATGTGCATTTCGATGGCAAGGATGTGCCGGAAGACGATGCTGACGGTTACCTTGCCCGCCAGGCAAATTTCGACCCTGACTTTTGGGTGATAGATATCGACGACACAACCGGCAATGGGTTGCTTGACGATGCCGCGCAGTATCTGTTCTGAGGATTGCGCACTTTGAAACGTCCGCCCTGCACAAGGGGCGGCCGGCAAGTGCGTAAACGGAAGAAACGGCAAGGAGACCTGAGAAATGCGAGCACGGTCAGTTGTTATTTTCTCAATTTGCCTGATCGTTGGTATCGTCGGGTTGGCGCCGGCCGGCACTTTGTCGCCGGGACCGGCTCTGGCCACCCAGGGCAACGATGGCAATGCCGGCGAAGGCGGGCCCGGTCGCGATCCAAGGTTCAAGAACAATCGGCGATCAGGCAAAAGGCCCGCGCTCACCGAAACGCAGAAGATCGATATCAGGATCGGCAAGCTCAAGAGATTTATCAAGCGCGAGGAAGCCTACGCCAATACCACTGACCGGGAATTCAAGAAGAGCCGCGACGAGGAAGGCATTGACAAGGCGCTGGAGCGCATCGGGCGGCAGAAGTTCGACCTTGGCGAGCAGATTGACCTGTTCGAGGCCTACGAGAAGGAACTGGAACACAATGTCGGCGTCTATGAGGACCTGAAGAAAGAAATCGAAGGTCTCTCGACCAGCCCTTATGACAATCTCAAGACCAAGGGTGGCATCCGCACCACAACCTTCACCTTCTCCCGCCTGCGCGGCGGCACCGGCATCGTCGGCATTGTCGGCGGGCTGATTGCCGACGGCTTGGAGAAGGGCATTAAGTCGGGGCTCAAGCGCAACGCGCTGAACAAGGTCAGACAGCTTCAGGGATCGCAACGCGACAAGCTCATTGTCGTCTACGAGACGTTGGGCAGAATGTATGTCGAACGCGATGCGCTCAGGGATCTTGAGAAAGTCTACAAGCGCTACCGCAGTGACCGCGATACGGCCAGGGTCAATGCGTTTCGCGCCCGCGTGCTGATAAAGGACCTGGAACGCAAGAAAACCCGGCTCAACAAGAAGAAGACTGCAAAACCCAAGACCCGGAAATCCACCCGCAAGACCAAGCGCCGCAGCAAGAAAACCAGGTCGGGTAAAAGACGAAAGCGTTCCGGTGTGACCGTGGTTACCCCCTGATGCTGGATCGTCAGTAGACTGATTTGTTCTGTAGTGGTTTGGATAGCCTCGCACCTGCCTGATGAGATATAGTCACTTCGGACGGTTGGCTTGCGATTGGCAGGATCATGGCAAGGATGGATCAGGCTCTGGTGGAATTGCAGCGCTGGTACCATGACCAGTGTGATGATGACTGGGAACATCAGCACGGCATAGTGATTGACAGCCTCGACAATCCCGGCTGGTGGATCAAGATTGATCTCACCGAAACCCTGCTTGAGTTCAAGTCTTTCGAGCGGGTCGAAACGGACAGGACGGCCATCGACTGGTGCCATTGCTGGGTCGAAGGCAAGAAGTTCCAGGCGGCCGGAGGTCCTCACAACCTGTGCGAAATGATCCAGGCCTTTCTGGACTGGAAAGATCGCTAGAGCGCTTTGCAGTTAGGTTGAATCAATTCTGTTTGCCGCCCCGGCGGATGCATCCGGTGCCGGAACGGTCGCAGCAACAGGTGGGCCCTATTGCAAGAGCGTTCCGTCATCGGGGTGCCGCCGGGCGCAAACCCTGAGCAGGGCGAGAAAAAGTGGACACCACTTTTTCGCCCGCGCCCTGCTCGATACTTGCCAGC
>JANQIR010000065.1 GCA_028282065.1 Aestuariivirgaceae bacterium | reverse complement strand
AGTTCCTTCCACGGCATCTACACCTCCAGCCAAATGGCCAAAAGTGTAACCCATGTCTCCGGAACGTTCTGTCACCTATGTCTCGGGTCTCTCACTTGTTTCGGCAATTTGTGGCGAGAGCACCCTCCCGCAACCAGAGCCTCTTGCGAGGCCGTCTCTTCCCCATTTTCAGGGGAATTCGCGGGGCCGTCGGCGTCATTCTGCTGCACAGGTTGAAGTTTTGACAAGTCGCCTTTCACAGTGCGCTTGTCCCGATTAGTGGCGACTGACAGAATTCCCGCCAAATCGCCGACAAGATCGACGACGAGATGTGTACCGTCCTCAGAAGGCGTAAGCACCACACCGTCGATCAATGACCGCAACATATGCGCCGCTTCCGCGCGATTGTCCTTGTCGCTAAGCGTGGCGATGAGGTTGCGGATTTCCTTCTGATACCGACCCGCCATCTGCGGATGGAAAACCACCTGCTCGTCGTTCTTGGCGTTGAGCAGGTTTTCGAGTTCGGTCATGCGGGCGTCGACATAGACAGCGCGTTCTTTGATCATCTTGGCCGGAACGCCGTCGCAGATCGATTGCACGATCTTCTGACGCTCCCGTTCCAGCTTCGCCAATTCCCGCCGGTACGAATTTCGCGCCGCGTTGTGCTGGCGAATCAGTTCGTTCCGCCGGTCGAGATAGGCCTTGCAGAACTCAGCCGTCAGGTCTTCGTCCATGAGATGAGATTGCAAGGCGCTCAGAACCGCGTGTTCGAGGTCTTCGCGCACGATCGTCAGGCGGTTGTCGCAGGTGCCTTTGTTTCGCGAAGTAGAGCAGGCGAGCCGCTTCTTGCCGTGCATAGCGAAACCGCCGCCACAACATCCGCATTTGACGAGATGCGAGAGCAGGTGGACGGGGCGGTTCTTGGTGCAGAGCGGCTGGTCCTTCTTGTTGTACTTTCCTTGCAGGCGCTTCACTTCATCCCACAGTTCATCTTCGATGATCCGCAGGTCCGGGACTTCCTTGACAACCCACTTCTCCTCTGAATTTGGCCGGGAGACGCGTTTGCCTGTGTTCGGGTCCTTGATGTAGCGCAGACGGTTCCAAACCATCCGACCGACATAGAGTTCGTTGTTCAGGATACCCGTGCCGCGCTCACGGTTGCCGTAGATCGTGCTCGGGCCCCAGTCGCCACCGGTGGGCGCCTTGACGCCCTCACTGTTGAGCGCCCCGGCGATCGCACGGGGGGAGATGCCGTTGCAGTAGTCCTTGAAGATGCGACGGACGACATTCGCTTCGAATTCGTTGATCTCACGTTCGCCTCGGATCGGGCTGCCGTCTTCTCCAAACCGTTTGACCACGTCATAACCATAGACCAGACCACCACCGGACTTGCCGTTTTCTACCCGACCACGCAAGCCGCGCCGCGTTTTGTCGGCAAGGTCCTTGAGGAACATGGCGTTCATGGTGCCCTTGAGGCCAATATGCAGGGACCCAATTTCCCCTTCGGTCAGGCAGAGAATTTTGACTCCGGCGAACTCCATCCGCTTGTGGAAACCAGCAATGTCCTCCTGATCGCGGGAGAGGCGGTCAAGGGCCTCCGCGATGACGAAGTCGAATTTCCCTTCGCTTGCATCCTGCATAAGGATCTGGATACCGGGGCGCATGAGCGAGGCGCCAGAGATCGCATGATCCGTATAGACATTGGCGACACTCCAGCCTTCGCGCTCGACACGCTCACGGCACACGCGGACCTGATCCTCGATTGAGGCATCTCTTTGGTTGTCGGACGAATATCGGGCATAGATGGCAACGCGAGTCACGGTTTATTCCTTTGGTTTTTTCGTTGTGTTGTGCGCCTTGCCTTCGTTGGCAACGAACTCGGCAAAATCCCGCTCCGCTGCCCGGCGAGCCAGCAACCGGACGAACGCGAGAACGCGCGGGTTCGGCTGCGCCGCGATTTGTGGCGCTCCTTTTCTTCGAGTCTCGCTGTTTTTCCGGTCCCTTGCGCCGAAATTCTTGCTTGAGTCCCGGAGTCGTCAGTATTTGCTGTGGCGATTGCTGCTCCTTGTTGCGAATGACCGCGTTCTGCATCCGGGTCTTTATGTCGTTGATCCGTCCCAGACGACGCACGGCACGGGCCTGTACGTTCTGCCTTGCCTTGTGCATCAAGGCTTCCGGCGACAAGTCCGTCACGGCTCCTTCGGGCGCCGGATGTTTTGCCGTTTGAACCGCGTGGTTTTTCCAAAGCCGGATGGCTTCCTTGGCGACCCACGGTTCCTTGTGTCGTTGAAAATGCTCCCGCGCTTTTTGTTTGACCTTCTGGCCGCGCGCTTCGATCCGGCCGAGTTCGGTCACCGTATCGATATCGCCATTCGCCTTGGTGAACGCATCCGGGTTGTTCTGCCGAAAGCGCTTGCGCACCCGACCCTTGAGCCGTGCGGCATCAGTTCCGACCATGGTCATCTCCAGAACGCTTGAAGAAACGGATGAGAGGGCACTTGCCGTCATGTGGGACAATGCGTTGTGTGAACTGTCCGACATAGTCACAGCGCCAGTAGCGGGGTGAATGGTGATCTCCGTTCCACTGGTATTGAAACCGCAAATGCGGGGTCCCAAGAGTCGCGTAGAGAACAAGGAGTCCCACAACCACCACGACCCATCTGAATTGCACTAGACGAATGAGCCGTATAGGCGGATCTTCTCGAAACTGACGGCGATCGGTCATCGCTTATCTCTCTTGCTTTCATAGTCGATGCGAAGGATTGGATCGGCTTCGATGCGCGTACCGGTGATCGGGCTTGGTTCTACCCAGTCGATCCAGGGCGTCGCTTCGGCGTAGCTCACCATGCGCAGTTTCATCGGGTGCATGCCGCGCACGAAGGCCCAGACGTGATTCCGCTCCATGGCGAGAACCTCGTTGGGCTTCATCAGCGGTCGGGCAAGCTCCCGGCTCGAAACGCCGATGCGTTGGGCTTCTGCGCCGTAGGAAAAATCCTGCTTGCGCAGCGTGGTGTCGGACAGCATCTCGCTGACATGCTTGGCCCGCGCCAGGGAGTTCAGACCGGCATAGACGCGAATGTCACAGTAGGATTCGATTGCCTCTGCCGCTTCGCGGCCATAACGTTTGGTCAACCCGGCAAATGACTGGATGTAGAAATCGGCCGTCACGCGAAGCTGGCGCAGTGTCTCCAGATCGGAGGTCAGTTCGTGGAAGCGATAGTTGAGGGCTTCCTCGGCGACGATGTGAACCGGATGGCCCTCCGGGTTCGCCTTGCAGGCCGAAATCAGATTGTAGTTCAGGAGCGACGTGAAATCGGCAAACTCGCGCATATGGGATAGCGGCGTCATCACGAAGACGATGATCTGCCGTTCCCGCAAAGCGGATATATTGTGGATGGCGTTGCATCCGTAGTGCCCCAGACGCCCGGCGGGATTGAAGGACAACAGGCGCTGTCCTGCACCTTCCAGGAAGGACGCGAAATTCTCCTCGTTCTTCTTCGCGCGGTGCAGAAAATTCTTCGCTTCGCCCTTCAGAAATTCAACGAGTGGATCGTTCGGGATCAGCGTCTCAAGTTTCTTCACGATGTCTCGCAGGCGGCGCATGAAGAGGTCCGGATCGGTAACGAGCGAATAGAGCGCCGTCGGCGTGCAATTCGCCGGATCGATCAGTGCGTTTGAGACGTCAGCCACGACAAGCGCCCGCCGCGAGCCGTACTCGAAATAGGGCTGCTTGGCGTCCTTGGTCGGCGGATAGTGGATGTGGGCCTGGTCCGAGGCGTGTTTGACCACATCCTTGCGGTGGTCATCCTCGGCATAGAACGCATCGAGCAGGGGCTGCTTTAGATTGATTTCGGTGTCGCCAACGATCTCGATATATTTCTTCGCCGGATTGATGCACCAGACCTCGAAGTTGCGTTCGCGGAGGCTTGGCACGAGAACTGGCGCAAGCTCGGTTTTTGGGTCAGTCACCAGGATTGAGTAGCCTAGTTGTGCCCTGTGCAAGATGGACGGGATGACGTAGCAACTGGTCTTGCCGACACCGGGCGGCATTTCGAAAATGGCGAAGGGCGTGTTTGGCGGACGAAAGGCAGCGCTGCCATCCTCGTCGATGCCGAGCAGTTCACCGTGGCGCCAATTGTCCATGCCGCGTGCCGTGCGCTCATCGGGCATTGCTTCGCGTGCGGACCCGTGATCCGTCGATACCTCCTGCGACTTCGCAAGATCACGACGGAGCCGATAGTCGCGGACGAGAATGACAATCCCGGTAACGGTGCAGATCGTTGTTCCGGTGGCGCAGATCGCCCAAAGGAAATCCGCCTGCCACCAGCTGTCTTTGGTCGGCCAGAGCGCCCAGGTCGCCACACCGAACAGCGTTGCCGCAAGGAAGGCGCGATTGATGTTGTCGGTTCTGGTTTTGACTTTGAGCGGCATGAACGTTTTCTCCGGCCGACCGTTCACTCGAACTCGGCATAGGCGTTGAAGCGCGCCACGCCTGCGGCTTGGAAGAAACGCGCCCATTGCCTCCGAAGCAGTGGAAACCAGCGGCTGTCGGTCCCCAGCTTGTTGGTCTGTTGGCCTAGGCCACGCATTTCGACGATGCAGCCCTTGAGGATCGGGCCGGACGGGGGCGGCAAATCGGCCTTCCCGGTCACAAGTTCCTTGCCGTTGACCAGTGTCGACCATTCGACGCCGTCCGAGAAAATAACGATCCGGTTTGCGCTGTTTTCACAGTCGAGCGAAGGGGCCATCGCCTCGACGAAGCCGATAATGTTGGTCCGCACCTGAATCTTGAGATCGCCGCGCCTGACCCGCATCGGGAAGGACCGAACCAACGCACCAATGGCCGGCGCGATCCGGTCGGGACGAACTCTTGCCTTACGGCCCAGGGTAACGTTGACGTTGATCTGTAGCGCGGCAACGCCTGCAGCACCCAGCGACCGCAGCTTCACGCGGTCGCCCGGATCGAGGTTGGCAACGATCGCTTCAACCGTGTTGCCCGCCGACCGGGCGATGTTTTGATCGACGGCCACCGGGGCGGAATCCGAAATGTCGAAGACGAACACGACCAATTTCTCGAGGGCTTCCACATCGGTCTGAGCGCCCACAAAAATAGCCAGGGCGACAACGATGGATAGGAGCGCGTGACGCATGTCTAGTCCTCCTCTTCACGCGGCGGATAGCCGCCAAGGTTCTTCAGGATGGCGTAGGGGGTGGTTGCCTGGCGGATTTCGGCGATGATCTCCGAAGCCTCGTCCCGCGTTTCGATATGCTTCGGAACACGGCCCTTGCGGGCGAAGATTTCGTATTTCGCGATATCCGTTTCGTCGAGAGTGCGGGCGGCCCGCTTCATGCCGTGCAAACCATCGGCAATAGCTGCCGAAGCAATCTGTGAAAAGCGGTATTCAGGGTCAGGCGGAAGCCGCTTGCGCTTTCGTGCGATAGCCGCCTCGTCCTTCCGGATTTCGACGCCGAGGTCTTCGATCTCGGTAAGGCCTTGCTTGAGTTCGTGCGACCGGCGGCTGGCACCGGCGAAGAAGTCGCAATGCTCGCCGAGCTTGTCCATCAGCCGATGGCAGGCATAGGCCGTCACGAACAGGATCAGCGTCATGCCGACAAAGAAGACGATCGGTGACAGGCTGGAGAACAGCAACCGGAACGCCGAAAACGCCCATGACGTCTCGCCGGCGCTGCGCGAACCGATCTCGTTGTTGCCGATGGTGCCTTGGATCGCCGTGCCATTGCCCTGCGAACCGACGCTTTCCGAGGCGTCCATGTAGACAAGCGCGATCATCATCGCCATGCCGAACAGGAAGACGAACATACCCACACCGGCCAGGCGGCGCAGACGGTGTTCCAGCGCTTGGCCATTCTTGTCGGCAATGCGCAGATGAATGGCGACGACGGCAATCGGAACGGTTAGTGCGAGAAATTCCGGCCCGAGACTGACATCGCCTAGCGTCGGATCGAGATAGGTGAACATGATCCGCGCGGCGGTGTAGTCGACGCCGAGCAAAATCATGACGACGAAGCTGGAAATGAGAAACGATATCCACGCGCGCTTCAGCCGCTTTTCTTCAAGCTTTGCGTCGTACTTCACTTGCCGCGCGATACCAGTCGCGGTCGATAGGTCATCGCCGATCATGTGTCGTTTCTCTCAATGAAGTAGCCGGTTTCGAGGGAATGACGGCGCAGAGCCTTGTCGAACAGGTCCGGCGCGATTTCGATCATCCGCTGCAGCTTCAAGCTGAAGAGAAGCTGCTTCTCGTCAAGCGCGTCCTGCATGTCCTCGATCGGTTCGAGGATTTCCTCCAGGTAGCGCCGATAGGCGTGATCGTATTGCTCCGCATCGGGCGTTTCCCAATCTTCCTTGACCGTTTTGACGAGTGGCACCAGATACGCGGCAACACCATCGGCGGCGCGCGGGATCGGAACGGGAGCCGCTTCGATTTCCCCTTTCTTCCTTCCAAAAAACAGCATCGAGATTTATCCTCAGAGTTTGAATGCCTGTGTTCGTGCACGAATTTCGCGCATGACATTCATGACTCCGAGTTCGACGCAGTTCGATGTGAGGAATGTCAGACTGTGTCTGACACGATGGCGGGAACGGATGATGCCAAAGGATGTCGCGGATGTGACGCAGAAGCTTGGCTTGCTCAAAACCTTCGGCGGTTATCGGACCATGGCAGCGCTCGCCAAGGAGTTCGGCATATCGCAAAAAAACGCTGTATGGATGGGGCAGCGGACGCGCCGACCGGGTCAACAAGGATCAAGTCCCAGATCATCAATTGCCAAAGATGCTGGCAATCACGGCGCGGTGCCTCGGTGACGGGTATTCGCCCGGAAGAGTCCAGGAGTTGCTTTTCGCCCCGGTCGGCGAGCTTGAAACCGCATTGAAATCGGCCGGACAATCAGGTCTTCGAAGATTCATCGAGGCTGAAGCTAGGCGTGGCCAGATTAAGCTCATCCCGGCCCCAGATGCCGGATTGCTGGACACGGATGACGTCGAGACGCCGCAGCCGGAAGATACAGTTAAGCTGGATCAATGGTTCAGGATGGAGGCGACGACGCCGATCCGCTCACCGTATGCATTCACCTTGCAGAATGCCGGACACCGGTGGGGTGTCTATCCGTCCGTTGTGGATATCAGCCGAAATATCATTTTCGTTCCCGGAAAGAAGCGGACGGGCGAGTTCGGCAATATCCGCGAGCGGACGCAAACGGGATCGCACCGCTTTGTCGTCATCCAAGCAGCCAATCCGCTGCCGCAGGAAGTTATGAGCTACTTTCTCGAACGTGCCGAGTTGGATATGGCCGCGCTCCGCCGCATTGCTGCGTTCTATGCCGAAGAAAACCCCAAACGCCGCGCCTTGTTCGTTGCCGATATCGACGTGATCAAGTAATCGCGCATTACCGGCCGGAACAGCTATGCGCCGCGCAAACCGCTCAGCCTCATGATCTTCTCGTTAATCGGCATCAGCATGCGCCATTCATTTGCTGCAGTGGTTTTCAGATCGGTTGTTGCCAGTTCGTCGGCATATTGAGCGTCGAAGAGATCGGAGAAGAGGGTCTCGCCCGCACCCAGATCATTGAGGAAGGACTTGGCATTGCCCCAAAGTGCGATGTGAATGGCATCACTGATAGCAAGTGCCAGAACGAATTTCATATAGCGCTGGAAGTCTTCGCCGCGCGGCTCCCGCGCCGTTCGAACAAAACGATCCCCGTCGCCTTCGGCGAATTGCGCGTCGCCATAGAGCCAGTACTGGAAAAGCTGCGCGAACAACGTGAAGAACCGCGTGGCGACCATCGGATAGGTACGGTTGGGATTTTTTCGCTCCGCTTCGGCTTTCTCCATCACGGCCATGACGACGAAAATCGCCGCCGCTTCGATCCGAAACCGGGTCCATTCGGTTTCGTCATAAACACCGAACATCACCTTGGTCGCATCGTTGTCCGCCTGCAGTTCGAGACAGGATTGCATCAGTGCAAGTTCGGCCTCGTCGAGGTTTTCTGACCAATGCGCTTCGGCTTCCAACGCCTCGGAGAGGTCGATATCGCATTCGGCCAGAGCCGCAATGCCAAGGATGTCCAGATGGCCGAGCCGCAGATGGATGAGTTCATGCAGGAGAAGCCAGGTCAGCGAGAGATGGATAAGGCGTTCAACGGTTACCGCTTCGCCGTCTACGAACGCAATCCGGTCGCCCTCCGCATTGATCAGGACCTTCGACTGCAATGCATTTTGCCAAAGCGTTTCGATCTGGCGCAAACAGCCGACGCTGACATCGATTGCCGCGCCATTGCTGTGCCATTTCACAGCCGCATAGACATCGTCCCGATCGAGCAGGCGAACCGTTGGCTCGGGGTCAAAGACTTCTCCGAGTCGGTCTTCAAAGCGCGCGAAGGCCTCGTTTGCGGCTGTTTGCAATCGCGTTTCTGTGGCACTTTCCACTAGTCATCGCTCATAAAATTAGGTCGTTGGAAACGCAGAGCAATTGCTCCGTCGAAAACCGCTATACGGGATCGTTCTCCCAATCCTCATGGCCGTGCCGGACACGGACGATCAGAACATCGCTGTCTTCCTCGATAAGGTAGACGATTAGATGGGCTTTGTGGGGATGGATACGGACGGGCGGTGTAATCTCTTCGCGTTCACGAGCGATCCGCGGGTTGTCGGCAATTAGCCTGAACAGGGCTTCGAGGTCTGCATGATAGCGCTCGGCCTGTTCGGCCCCGAACAGGAGCACGCCTTCGCGAAAGATGCGGATGATGTCTTCTTCGGCCCTTTGCGTCAGACGGTAAACCACACCCGCCTACCGCGTGGCCTCGGCCTTTGCCGCATTCAGCAAATCGGACATGGAGCGGGTCCCACGACCGCTTTGAAGACCTTCATCGACGAGCGCTTGCATCCGCGCAATTTTTTCCGTGCGCTCCTGATCCTTACGGATCAGATCTCGGACATAGTCGCTGGCATTGCTGTAGCGCCCGGTTCTGGTCTGCGCCTCAACCCAATCCTTCATCGGATCGGGCAGGGAAACATTCATCGTGGCCATTAAGTCCTCCATACATTCAGTATGGCAGATATTGGCAAACCTTGTCAAAGAATGAAAAGGCCGCTGCTTTGCTTTGGCAGCGGCCTCTATGTGGGGATGGTACGATTTCATCGCACTCATGCTTTTGAGGATAGCTGAAGCTCAGGGGCGTTCAATATATAGTTTCGTTTTCAATTCCCCCTTTGGTTGTGTTGGGGGTAAGAGTCAAAGCCGCCGGATTGCCGCGGCGACTTTGACATGTTGGCGGTAACGATTGCGACCTATTCAGGCGATGACTTTTCCTTCCAGGCGGCCCCGACCTCACGCGTGAGATGGATCATGGATTTGACAATCCGTGCATTTGGCAGTTTGTGGATTTCGCTTGCCAGACGGATCGTGTCCTCGGCATAGACGGGCCTTGGCTTTGCAAGACTTTTCTCGAACTCGCCGAAGAACACGCCGACAGGCACGTTCAGCTTCTTCGATATCCGGTCGAGCCGCTCCGGCGAAACCCTGTTGTGTCCGTTTTCGAATTTTTGGATTTGCTGGAAGGTGACACCGGCAATCTTGCCAAGCTCGTCCTGTGTCAATCCATGAGACAGACGGACTTCCCGTATCCGCCGTCCCAAGCGAAGATCAAAGTCAGTAGCTTTACGCGTCATGATACCCTCCTTTTCTTGAAGGGTTTTGTCTCGTCCCGGCGTCATTGCTAACCGATTTCATCAACAGACGCGTCAGGTCAGCGTGGTCGCGGCGGGCATCGAAATAGATCGACGCCATGGCGCGTGCATGAGCTCTCAGATGCGCACCCTCCCGGTCGTCGAACACGCCGAAGAGCCCATGAACGGTTTTCTGCAGCTTCCAGGCCTTAAAGGCAAGGATCGCCTGCTTGGTTTTGAACCTATAATCCTGGACCCGTTGCTCGGCCTCCTTGAGCGTGAAGAAGTCGATGTCTTCAAAAGTTCCGCCCTGTTTCAGGATGCGGATGGCATCGTTTGCCTCGCTCGCCGGTAGGCGGTTGAGGATGCGATCCCACAGTGTTTCATATGTTTTGGTCATGTTAATCCCCCTTAAAAATAAATGAACTATCAAAACAATTTGGGATTATTAGACATAAAATATTAATATTATGTTAAAATCAGATAATATATTTGACTATTGCTATGTGATATCGTAGTTTATTCGTATATTTTATTGATATTGCCATATGAACATTGAAAACTCAGAGATATTATCGTCCGCACAATGCCGCGCCGCCCGCGCATTGCTTGAGATCGCCCAGGCCGACGTGGCTGAACTGGCAGGTGTCGCCGCTTCAACCGTCAGCCTGCTGGAGGGCGGCAAGCAGGCCGTCAGTCTTCAATCCCTCAGGAAAATCCGCCGGGCGTTGGAAGGGGCGGGCGTTGAGCTTCTCGAAGGCGATGGTGTTCGTCGCCGTGAAGAGCGCATCGTTCAGGTCATCAGGGGCGACGACGCCAATCTCCGGGTTCATGACGACATCTATCACACATTGAAGAAACGCGGCGGCGAGGTTCTATGTGCCGGGATCACAGAGCTCGACGAAAGCGCCGGAGAAAAGTTCGAGTTGCTCAAACGCCATATCGAGCGCTTACAGCACGCAGGCATTACCGAGCGTGTTCTGTTGAAGGAAGGCGATGTCAATTTGATCGCGCCGCGCGAGTGGTACCGCTGGATCAAGGCCGATTACTTCGGCAGGTGTCCGTTCCAGATCTACGGCGACAAGATCGCGCTCAAGGATTTGAACAACAACCAAATCCTCATCATCCGTCACAAGCTATTCGCGCAGAGCCAGACTGCCGCCTTCAATGCCCTTTGGGATATTGCCAGACCCGTCGATACCGGAGCGATAGGCGATGAATAGTCTGGCGCGGATATATGCGCAAAGGACGCATTTCCCGCGCTTGATGAAAATCGAGTGGGAGCACCTTCCGGTTCTTTCGGCACTGCTAAACAAGGTTGAGCGGGACGATCCATTCAGCCGTTCGGCGGCTTACTTCGCAATGACCGGTCGAAAAGGGCTTTGGATTTACGGCGACGGCGACACGATGATGCTCCTCGCCCGCCATCCCAACAAAGACGATATATTATTGGTGTTTCCACCGGTTGGGCGCGATCCATCAGCGCTTTTGGCAAAGGCCGTCAACGATCTGCTTTCCCTGCCGCCCGGCAAGCTGGAGCTTGCGAGACTGTCAACGGATGATCGGGTAGTCCTCAAAGGACTAAAGTCCATGGGCGCCAATACCCCGCAGCGGGAAACTGTTTTGGATTGGGCCTATCCCGTTCATGTGGTCAGTCCCAACCGCATCATTGAGCGGAAAGGCAAGCCCTTCGTTGCCTTTCGCGGGCATGTCAATCGTGCGATCAAGGCCGGATACCGGGCCGAACCTGTCAAGTTGTCCCGGCATCGCAACGCCATCCAAGACATCATCAAGCAGTGGGCGGATAGTCGGGGCGATGCCGGTTTCAATCACGACGATTACACCGGGCCAACCCGTGCCGTACTCGACATGATGGAGCGGGACGATCTCGATATCAGAGGAACCATCTCCTTCGATAGCGACGATACACCCATCGGCTTCTGGCTTTGGGAGCGGGTCGGTAGCACCGCCATGTCCCTCGTTCGCGCCTATCTTCGGAAACCCGGCAACGCCGAGTTCGGCATCCTCTCGATGGCCGAGCAACTCAAGACCGCCGGCATCCCGGAAATGTGCCTCGGCGGCTCCGAAACCGCTGATCTTGACGCCTTCAAACGCAAGATGCAGCCAGTCCGATCTGTCGTATTGTCTACAGTCGCCCTGCCGGATCGCACCCCAGAGGCAGCCATGCGCCGGTATCCAGTGCCGCTCTTTCCAACCCGGATGTGAGAGCGCAAATGGAGGGACCGCTGTTGGCAATCGCGGCTGCCCTCGTTCACGTCAGCTCCAACCCTGATTTCTGACATCGTCACCATGCCGCATTTGGATAAGCTCGGAGACACTATGACGAGCGCAATTGACCCATATCAGAAACTCGGGAGGCACTGCTCTACGGCGGCAATGCGGACAAAGTTGCCTAAGTAATGTGCCATGAATGGCCAATTTTCGACGTGTGCCAGGCTGACGCTTTGTGCCAAGGGCGACTGATAGCATCGTGAAGATCTGGATTGTCGCTTGGGCCTGTCAGATCCGTTCTTCGAACTCCAGGCTTTCCGGCAGGAACGTTTCCTCGACTGTCAGAACACGTTTGGCCATTCCCTGCCGCTGGGAATAGGAGAACAGAAGCTCCAGGGTTTTTCGGTTCCGTTTCATACCGTAGGAATAGAAGTTCCTGCCCATCAATTTGCGGGTGTCCTCAAGTTCCTGACCGTACCAGGGGAGCATATCCAGAGCCCAGGTCAGGCGGTCTTTGGTGTCATACGCGGCAGACTTGGCTAAGGAAAATGCATCGAAGACCGCGCGTGCGAGCCAGGGGTGTCTCGCTGCAACGTCGCGACGGATAGCCAGCGCATGCATTATCGGAAAGATACCGGTGCGTCGGAAATAGTCCTGCTCAACCTCTCGGGCATTTGAAAAGAGACGTGCAACGCGCGGGTCCCCTTTGACGTAGGCCGTCGGGGTGGCGGCATGGAACAGGGCATCAACTTCACCGCTCAACAACAGTTCGGACTCATCCAGACCCGCCTTGCCGCTGGACACGTTGATCCCTTCCGGCAGATGTTGCTCCTGGGCCGAGATCTTGCCGGCCTCTGCGGCAGAACTGTCCTTGTTGGCGATGACCCATTCAACGTCTTGTGGCGTGACGCCGTATTCGTCCTGGAGTATTCCACGAATCCAGGTCAGGGATGTAGATGAATATCCCGGCGTTCCTACGCGCCGACCACGCAAGTCCTGTGGTGACGTGATCCCCGCATCCGTGCGGACGAATATGCTCTTGTGTCGAAACTGCCTCTGCAGGAAAACCGGCAGGAGCGTGTAGTCGCGGAAATTCTCGTTTGCATGTGCGAGCACAAAGGGATGCAGGCCAAGTTCTGTGATCTCCCGCGTGCCGTTTCCGCCGAATGCCGCCGAGTTCATGTCGCCGATTGCGTCCGCGAAGAAGGTTGCCTTTGTTCCTTCGATCGTCACCCGCCCATCAAACAGCGCCGCCGTGCGGTCCATGCGATAGCTGGACACCTCGATGGGAAGCCCGGATGACTGAGAAAGCCCAACTCCTGATCGAAAGACCACCGGGCTCACAAGAACCGCAGCGCCAATACGAAGCAGATCACGTCGCTTTACCATTTGATCTCTCCCTTGGCCGTATCCGCCCAGGCATGTGCCCCGGGCGGATACCACCTCCTGCAACAGGACTATTGATCAGCCAAACGGACGACACCCGTGTACGGCTCGCCGCGAGCGACAGGCGTGTGCGGGAATTTGGCAATCTGTTTGTCATGGCGGGCTTTCATTGCATCGAATTGAGCCCAGGCCCACAGGAATTCGGCCATTAGCGGGTGCTCCTCGCGCGGGTCCTTGTAGAGATCGAAGAACTCCGCGCCGGCGAGCGCACCCGGCCCGATGGGCAGATGCCGCTTGAACTGTTGCTTCACAATCGAACCCATTTTCGGTCCCTTGTATGTGAAGACATAGTCGCGGCGGCTGTGCCCGTCGCCCTTCATCAAAAGGGCCGTCTGGTCGATTCCGTCGATCACACGATCACGCGGAATCTGGTCGTAGCGGCCGGCAATACGCGCGAAGGTATTGAACAAATCCGATACGTGGATGATATCGCCGACGACGGATCCCGGTTCGATGACGCCGGGCCACATGGCGAAGGCCGGGACACGAATGCCGCCCTCGGTGACGTCATTCTTGCCGCCCCGGAAGAAGCCGTTCTGTCCGGTTTCCGGATGAATGGGGACCATTGGCCCGTTGTCGGCCATGGCTATGACCAGCGTGTTCTCGGAGATGCCCAGTTCCTTGAGCAGACCCATGATCTGTCCAATCTTGACATCCATGCGCTTGATGCTCTCGGCAGACGCAGTACCGTTTTGCGTCGAGAAGGGCCGCATGGCATCCTGGTCCGCCACCTCGTACAAGTTCGGCCACCACTGCAGCATGAACGGTTTGTCGCTCTTGGCGTGCTTTCGGATAAACTCCAGGGTGCGCTGAAACATCTTCTTGTTGGCATCCTGATACTCCGCGAAGGTCTTGGGCGTTGAGAATTCACGGCCCTTCTGACCTTCAAAGCCCTCTACCGTCCACATCCAGTTCAATGGCCGGAACGAGTTGTCGATGAAGTATTTCTTGTCGTAGCCGTCCTCTGAGAATGCGGTGGTGAACCCGGTACTTTCCGCATCCTTGGTGAACATCTGTCCAGCAAACTGGTTGTACAGCGAGAAGATGGCCTCGTCCCATCCCTGATTGTGGACGTAGCCCTCTTCCTGGTCGCCAAAGTGTGCCTTTTCAAAGAAACCTGTGTGATACGTATCGTCCACCACCTCGGCGATGGTGACTTCCGAAGCAGGCAGACCCATGCGGTGAATCGGGAATATGGGGAAGATCATGCCCGAGCGCACCGCGAGGCGCCCGGTTGCCGCTGCGACACGGGTCGGAGTGCAGGACGGCTCGGTGTACATGCGCGTGAACGTCAAGCCACTGCGCGCCATCTTCTCCAGGTTGGGTGCCTCGTAGCCCGAGATATCAGTGTACAGGCGGCTGCCAACCGCACCCATTCGCATATCGTCCCACAATATGTGAATGATGTTTGGTTTCTTGCCGAATTTCTTCTCAAGCGCCTGGAGACGATCCTGGATTTCCTTGTCCTCGGCAGTCCATTCCTCGCCTTTTTGTTCCCAAAGCCGCTGAAACTCGGCTTCGTAGATGATGCCGTCCGGTGTGTTGGTATCCTGGGCATGCGCCGGTGCGACACTTAGCGTGGCCGCAAGTGCCAGACCGCCGGCCATACACAACCCGCAGACATGTCTTGTCAGACGGTGCATCATATCATCTCTCCTCTATTTGGGATGATTGGTGGGGGGCTAGTTCTCGTACTGAAGCGTCCAGCGCATTCCGGATCTCTTGAGCAAGTTCGTGCAGAGACGCCTGAATGTCTGCGACCAAAGAGTCGACCTGGTCGTCGCTTGTTCCATGGCGCTCTGTGAGATCGCTGGCCAGCAGGTCGTAGTCCCGGCAGATTTCGTCCAAGACCGGGTCACGGAGACGCAGTTCAGATAACCGTTCGAAATCGGATTTGAAAAACTCGCGTAACGAGTAGTCTTTGTGCATTGCCACTCAGGCGATTGTTTCGTTTGTGGCTAAACTCAAGCACTCGAAATGGCTCCGGCGGGAGGGAATACACGGTGACATAAGGGTGACAACAACGTTATGTTATTACAGTTGCCCAACTGGTTTTATGCACGTCTACTCACGGAGGAGATGTTGAGCAAACCGCAAGACGAAGCTGTTCCTGAAGTATCGCCTCAGTCGGTAAACGAGGCAGTCGGCAGAGTCGTCAACAGCGATCTGTTCGCCAAATCGGAGCGGCTCAAGGCGTTCTTGATCTACATCGTCGAGCAAGCCCTGGACGGACGCTCTGACGAGATCCGTGGCAAGACCATCGCCGAGGATGTTTATGGCAGGACGCCACGCGGTGAGAGCGACAACGTGGTTCGTGTGGATGCGCGCCGGTTGCGCCGCCGCCTCGTCGAATATTACGCGACGGAGGGACGCGACGACGAACTCAGAATTCATATCGACAGTGGCGGATATGTTCCACGTTTCGAGTTGGTGACACCGGACACGGACGAAGACCCGGCCGCCAAGTCCGAACCACACCCCAATCGCTGGCGTTGGGTGGCTGCCGGTGTCTTGGGCGCCATTCTTACCGGATCGACCGTATATGCCGCAGTGAATTGGCGCGTAGAGGCCGTTCGCGACAGCACCGAACAAAGGCGCGTCCAGGAACGCCTCGCATTGCGTCAGAAATCGACCAAGACGTTGCAAGCTGCAAACCTGATCGATGAGGCGCGCGGCATGCTGTTTCCAGTTGCCGATGCCAAACGGCAAAGACTTGCCACTTCGATCTTCCGTGACGCTATCCGAATCGACCCGACCTATGGCGGAGGATATGCCGGAGCGGCGCACAGCCTTTCGACGCTTGCCATCATGTCACCAGACCGCCGGAAACGTGACAAACTTCTTGCTGAGGCGAAAAGGATGTCCGATCACGCACTTGATCTGGCCCCAACCGAGGCTTGGACCCAGTCGGCAGCGGCCTGGGTGGCATTCGCTCACAAGGAGTACCAGGCCGCCCTCGACTTCTCAGCACGCGCCGAGAAACTGGATCCAATCGACGGAAGTGTTCTCGATTTTCGTGGACTCATCACTTTGTTGACCGGAGATTTCCAGGGGGCGCTGGCAGTCGCGGACCCGGCCCGAAAAAGACGCACCGCCAGCACGCGCTTTGCCTATCGGAACATTTATGGTGCCGCGAGCTTCCATGTCGGCAACTATCGCACGGCCATACAATCCTTTCATGAGGCGGCAAGACTGGGCGATCCGGTCAGCGAACTTTCACTCCTCTACTCGGCGGTGGCAAACCAGGGCGCGCAAAACTTCGAGAAGGCGGCTCAACTGGTCCGGGAAATGCGTGAAACCTGGCCGAAATTCCGGCCAGACCTGTCATTGCGAGCGTTTTACAAGCATAGTAAGGACGTAGATCAGGTGCTGGCAATGTTAAATGCAGCAGGTTGGCGGCAGCCCTAGTTAATCCCTTTTGGTCCATTGGAAATTACGGATCTCCAAGATCAGGAAACGACCTTTATGGGTCAGTTTTGACAATGTAACGGCTGTCCACCAATTCCAATGGCGACGCCATCCGAACGTCACGAACGGGCTCATTCCTGACCTGAAGCGAAATCAGCCGATCGCAGGAAATGACCCTTTGCAGGCATCAGCGACGCGACCGGATTACACCTTTGCTTGAAAGCACCTGAGCGGTATCCGAGCTCTGTGAGCCTAGAGAAAACCGCGTCAGCATAGGCTTCAGACCGGTGCGAGCCAAATAGCGCCTCGGTTGGATCGCGCGCCTGGCACAGATGTTCTCCGCGCCCCGCTTCGCCAAATGATCTGTGTAATATCCGAGAAAGTAAGTTCAGCCGGCAGCTAGTGCTGCCGGCCGCGGGTCTATTTAGATAACCTTTTCCCTTAGGTGATGAGAGCCGAATATCTCCCTACCATTTGATCGTCTTCTGCGGCCTATAGACGGTATTGGGTTCGGGATCGAAGTTCGTGTCGAACTCGCGATACTTGCCCTTCACTTGGCGATGCGGATATTTCTGGATCAGCGCCATGTGTTCCTGGATCATCCGCGACATGCCCGGGCCCGCCCAGAAGCCGTTCTCGAGCTCGTTGGGGAACCGCTCTGCCGGATCGTGGTAGATATTGTACACCTCGAAGAACTTGAACGCCGGGTTGGTTGGCTTGAGATTCAGCTTGATCTGATCCTTGCGAACGGCGTTCAGTGTTTCGCGATTGTAATGGAAGACGTAATCCCGCTTGGACCTGCCTTCGCCCAGCAGCAGCAACGCCGACTGATCGACACCGTCTATGACGCGGTCGCCGGGAATGTGGTCCATGACGCCGCCGATATTCGCCATGGTCGTGAACCAGTCGGTGATCTGCACCAGATCGACCGGTTCCTGACCGGGCTCGATCATGCCGGGCCACCAGGCAATGGCCGGAACGCGGATGCCGCCTTCCTTGGTTTCGCCCTTGCCGCCGGGCAGGAGGGAGTAACCGCCATGCGGGTGGGCCGTGTACATCGGGCCGTTGTCCGAGTTCCAGATCACCAGCGTGTTCTCGGCGATACCAAGATCGGTCAAGAGCTTGAGGATCCGGCCGGTATTGTAGTCGTGCTCCACCATCTGCGCGGCCGTGTTGGTTTGTGCCGGCGTGTCGCGGAAATCAGGGTGCGCACCCCAGAAGTGGTTGCCCTTGCCCCAGAAATTGACAAAGAACGGCTGGTCGGTCTTGGCGCGCCGAGTGATGAAGTCGATCACCTTGTCGGCAACGTCGGAGTCATAGGTGTTGTACTTCTCCATGGAGTACTCGTAGGCCATGACCGGCTTTTCGCCCTTCTTGGCGCGCATCACGCCGCCGGTTTCATAGGGAAACCCGTCCGGTCCGGGGTGGTTCATCAACACCCGGTTGGTGAAGCCGCCGATGTCGTCGCCGGGCTTGGCGTTCTTGTTGTTGACCCACCAGGGCGGATTACCTTCCGACCACTCCGCTTCGTCAAAGCCCTGATTGGTCGGATAGTGTTGCTCCTCTTCGCCCATGTGCCACTTGCCGAAGAAGCCGGTGTAATAACCTGCCTCGGAAAGCAGCTCCGCAATGGTGACTTCATCCGCCTGCAGGCCAAATCCGACCTGGCCGGGCAGGGTGATGTTGAACAGGCCGTTCCTGATCGGATGACGGCCGGTCATGACGGCCCCGCGTGACGGCGAGCATTCCAC
>JANQIR010000001.1 GCA_028282065.1 Aestuariivirgaceae bacterium | reverse complement strand
ACGCCGAGTCATCTCTCGTTTCACTCGGAATGCCTGCTGATCAATAACAGCCGCGCCGGTCTCCTGTTCCGTGGCATCCCGGCCGCCTTGCTGATCTTTGCGCTTGGCGCATGGTTTGTCTTTGGTGACGAAGAGGGCGTCAGCGGTTTTCAGCCGGTCGAGTTGGGCAAGATCGCGATCGTGATCATTGTCGGTCTGCTGGCCATTGGGCTGGCGCGTTCGACCGATCCGATCCGGACATCGACTTACCGGCGCTGGGCGACATTCGCGGTTGCCTCGATCCTGGTTTTCGGTTTTGGCCTGGTCGGTGTGCCGTTCTTTAAGAGCGACTATTCGCCATTGCTGATCATCGTCCTGGTCGTGGTTGCGCTCACATTCCTGTATCTGTTGCCCTGGGCGTGGCGGTTCATGTCGCGGCTGATGCGCCGCAAGCTCATGCAGTACGATGCACCGGTGCGTTTCCAGCTTCCGGTCAAGGGCGGTTTGCAGGGTTGGCAGTTCGCCGCACTGTTTGTCACCGGTGCCGTCATCGTCGTTGCGGGGTCGGTCTTTTTGGAGAGCATCGTCAGCAAGGTCCTGGTCGGAAACTGGTCGCTGCCGCAACAGCGCGAAGTTCTTTTCGCGCAACTGGACAAGGCGCGCACGGGCGGTCTGCGTGTGCCGGCAGAGCGTATTTTGACCTGGTATGACCTCGATCATAAGAGAGCGCTTGAATTGCCGGCGGATGGCGATGGCGATCAGCAGTTGAAGGTTCGTTACCGTGACCTGGGACTGCAGCTGTTCCGTTCAAAGCGCGCGCTGTACTTCACGCCTTGCGGATTCAGGCGGCTGGATTGGCGGCCTTTGGGCATCAACGATCAGGTGACGAGATTGTTGCCGGATGCCCGGACCGGCAGTTGCGAATCACAGGCACTGAGTGCCGGTGCGGTCCGGTTGGCCGGGCTCGATGCCGAAAATGGCACGGCGGCACCGGGCGAAACCGCGCAATTCACCGTCGATGACCTGGTCCGCATACCGGTCATCCAGAACGATTTTATCGGCACCTATCTGACGGTGCGGTTCGGCTACGGTGCCATGGTCCTTGTGCTGGCCGCGCAGTCGCTGTTTCTGATCGGATGCCTGCTGCTGGCCCGTCGGTTGCGCCCGACAAAGAGCGTGGGTTTTGGCGATGCAGAGCGTGCCATCAGGCAGTTCCTGTCCGTGCTGGCCGGTGGCGTTGCGGTGTTGTTCATGCTGCATTGGGTAATCGCCTGGAGCAACATTCTTGGATTGCTGCCGGTTATGGGTCAGCCGATGAGTTTTTTGGCTGCGGCGACGTCGCATCACCTGTTTATGGTGGCGCCTGCGGTGTTGATCACGGTTATTGCCGGGAGATATGCAAGGTTTTCGCCGAAGGCAGCCAACCGGTTGCCGCCGGATTGGTAATTCATCGAGGTTGTATCGTGTGGCTGTTGGGCGGCATGGACAACAAACAATTGAGACAGAACTGGTCAGTGTTTATGATACTGAGGGAACAAGAAATCATGCGGATCGGGGCCGGCATCTTCGCACGGGCATGTAAGGGCGCGAGCAAGCGTCTGGATATGTCCGGTCTGTCTTGAAGGATCTGACATGAGCTCTCACGGTAGTATGAACACAGCCGGAACTGCAGGCGCCGAACGCCGTCGCCGGTGGACATCACTTGACTTCATGCTTGTGGTGTTTGCCCTGGCGCTGACAGCCGTGTCTGGCTGGACCACCTATAACGGCATGAAGATGATCGTGGTAGGCGGCAATGATGCTGCCTCCGCCGGGGCGCTGTTTGGTGTGACCCTGCCATCGGTACAGCATTTGGTGGCATTGGTGTTCACCATATGCGTTCAGGTCGCGCTGACCGCCTTCAGTTGGATCTTGGGTAAGGACCTGGCCCGCGCCCTGTCGCAGCGCCGCCATGATACGGGCATGAACCGTGCCATCCATACCTCGATTTTCCGGGCGGGAACCATGATTGCGATCCTGGCCGGGTGTTTCCTCGTTTCGACGGTGTTTTCCTATTCCGACTATTTCAATCGGCTCTATAGCGGCGAAACCGTGTCGCTGCGCGCTGCCGACGAGGCACCGCGCGTGTTGCGCGAAGTCAAATCATTGCTAGAGCGTGATTTGAAAGATCATCGCGCGGCCTCAATCGCTTCCGTCGAGGCTGACGGCGAGCGCAAGGCCTGGTTCGATGTGCTGGGTAAGGTCGGGACGCAGGCAAGGCAGTCTCAATCGAAGCTGGACGATCTGGTCAAGAGGCAGACACAAGAGCGTATCGAGCGCGAAAAAGCGGCCCTCGATGCTCAGCTTGAAGCCGCGCGCCAGGCCGGCAGCAAGGATGAGGTCATCACGCTGAACCAACAGCGCATCGCGGCGATCCCGGCGGAAATCAAGGCCAAGGAAGATCAGATCACCTCGGTGCAGGCGGAGATCATCAAACTGCGTGACGAGGCTGAACGTCTTGGTGAACAAGCGCGCGAGGAATCGAATCGCGGGCCTGGAGGAGGGCCGTGCCCGGTGCCGTTCAACTGCCGGGGCAGCAGGACCCGGGCTTTGGAGACGCAGCAGCAGGAAAAGAACACTGAAGCCGACACCAAAGTACGCGGACAGGAGAAACTGCGCGCGGACATAAAGAAGCTTCGCGACGAAGCGCTCGTCGCCGAAACGGCGATCAAGAAGGCGACTTTGGAGAAGCAGCAGCTTGAACAGGGCGCCTCACCATCGGAAAACCCTGTCCAAAAACCAGCGACGGTTTCGCAGGATATCACCGATGTGAGCTCGGCGATCGAGGCTCTGCAGGCCCTGCAGACGGGGTTTGCGGCCCTGCCGTCGCTTGCCAACTACAAGCAACTGGAAGCAACGTGTGGTGTTCTGCTGAAGGCCATTCAGACGGCGTCGCCGGATGATGAGAGCTTCAAGTCCGCATCGTGCGCCAATCCCGCAGTTGTACGTCTTGCGGAGGAATTTGACAGGGCGGAGGCCGCCCGCGCGAGCTACGGCGATGTTTGCAAGGAACCGGAAGGTGAAGCGCTGACCTTCGATAACACGCCCAAGCTGCTGCAGACCTGCCTGGATGCCGCAGCCGGTACGGGTGCGTCTATTGGAGATGCTGAGAGTCGTGTTGCCGCGTTCAAGGAGTTGCGCGACCCCAGCAGGCATCCGCTCGAGCGTATCCGCACAAGTTTCGACGCCGCGCCGACCTTGGCGGCCATCGCCGCGTTTCTGGCGCTTTTCCAGGATTTGATGGTGTTCCTGCTGACCTTTGCTGCGGACACCGTGCGGCTTGAGCACGAGCACTCGATGATGGTGGAGGATACCGAAACGGACTACTCCGTGCAGGATACCGACGCGCCGCGTGTGGCCGCGGCCAAACTGATATCGACCATGGCGTTACCGGCGCCCGGTAGGCCCGGGCGAAGTCTCTACGATGTGGGAAGTGCCGCTCATGATGAACTTCGCCGCGACCATCGCGAGAATGTCACGAGTCTGTTGAACTCACTGTCCCGGCAACGGCTTGCGAATTTCGTCGAACAGGATGATGGCAGGTCGGTTTTCGAGATTGATCAGTCCGGCATGCAGCGGCTTGAGGAGATGATCAAGACTGCCAAGCCGGTGCAGCCGGTCCAACCAACCGTGCCACCGCCGGCCACAGACGAACCGGAGCGGGATGCCGCACAGCCTGCGCAAAGGCGTCAGGCGGCAAGGCCTGGAAATGTCAAACGGCGCTTTGCGGGCGGCGGAACTGCTACGGCCCGTCCGGCGGCAGGTTTGGGAAATGGCACGCAATCCGGCGAATCTGATGCACCTGCACGCGGAATTCGGGCTGCGCGGGCCGGGGCGGCTGGAGGTTCGAAATTCGCCCGTCGTGCCGCGGCGCTGGAGCGCGACCGGACGGCTCCGTCTGGTGCGGGGTCGGACGTTTCAGATGACAAGCTGCAAGGTGCCGAGCCTGCGAAGGAACCAGAACAGCCGTCCGCGGGTGATGAGCCGGGTTGGCCAACAAGATCAACGCAAGACATGGACGAGAAGTCCGGGGACCATCCGCCGGTTCGCCGTTCCATTCGCCAAAGAGCTGACGATGGGCCCACCGGCAGTGCCGACAATGAGCATCCGCCCGCCGACAGACACCGGGCGGTGTCTGACGAAACGCAGGACGACGGTGCGGGCGCGACATCGCATGGCGACCAGGGCGGCTCTTCTTATGCGGACGAAATCAAACGGCGCCTGCGCAAGACATGATTGCCGGGTAAACGGTGCGCGGGAGACTTCTAGCATAGACGGTCGTCGGCAAGGCCGTGGACCTCGGTCATGAAATCAGTGTCTTAGCGTAAATAACTCAACCGTCTTGGCGTCGACGAAGGCGAAACAGCCGGCGAGTTGCGGCGAAAACGGGGTTTCCCGGTACGTACCGATGGCGCCTTCAGAACGCATGCGACCGGCGAAGCCCTGAGAAGGTGAGGTCGCGATCCAGACGAAATCAAGCCAGGTCGTGCGGATCGGGCGGCCACCGGCGCGGGTGATCGCGGCGAACATTGCATCCTGGCTTTCTCCTGGTTGGAAGACGATCAGCATCTTGCCGGATGCTTCCGGCGGCAGCGATGCTGACCGGATTGACAGGGCCATGATGCTTACCCCGACCAGAAGACAGGCCAACAGGAGTTTGAATGCGAACCAGTGACCTGGCCAGTTACTTTCGTGGGGCGGTCTGGCCAACATAGCGGTTACCCGCTTCGGGCTGGCTCCATGGCTGGAGCAGCCCGTTCCTTGATCGGCCAGTGAACCAGTGCCGCGAACACCCCAAGCGCTATGCTGAGCCACCACACCGGGTCGTAGGTTCCGTAGATGTCAAAGAGTTTGCCGCCCAGCCAGACGCCCAGAAACGCGCCAACCTGGTGGCTGAGGAATACGAAGCCATACAGCGTCGCCATATAGCGGGTGCCGAACATGACGGTTACCAGCCCCATTGTCAGCGGAATGGTCGAAAGCCACAACAAGCCCATGAGCGCGCAGAACACCAGCGTGGAGGCGTTTGTCACCGGCAGCATGAGGAACCCGAATATTACAATCGCCCGTCCGAGGTAGATCAACGACAGAGCGATGCGTTTTGAATGTCTGCCGCCCCAGACACCCGCCATGTAAGATCCCGCAATATTGAAGAGACCGACGACACCAATGGACCAGGCGGCAATGTTGGCTGTAACGCCCAGGTCGACAACGTATTTCGGCAGGAACACGGTGATAAAGGCGACATGGAAGCCGCACACAAAGAACCCGAATGTCAGCAGCAGGTAGCTGCCATGGCCGAATGCCTGCTTCAGAGACTGGCCGATCGTCATATCGGGCTCGGTTGCTGCTGCCGCTTTCATGTCGGTATCGGCCCTGAGCGGCATGGCGATGAGCAGCATCGATGCGGTGAATCCGGCCACAATGACAAGAGCCGTCTGCCAGCCATAAGCGGCGATGAAGGCCTGGCCGAGCGGTGCAAAGATGAACTGCCCAAACGAGCTTGCGGCCGTCGCGATGCCAAACGCCCAGGACCGCTTGTCCGCCGGCACCATCCGGCCGAACGCCGCCATGACGATCGGGAACGCTGAGAGCGACACGCCAATCCCCATCACGACGCCACTGCCCAGGTGGAACAGGGACGTTGTGTCGGCATAGGCCATAATGACCAGGCCGGCGGCATACAGAATAGCGCCTGCCATGATAACGCGCATGGATCCGAGTTTGTCGGCCAGGATCCCGGCAACCGGCGCCATGAAACCCCAGACGAGATTCTGCAAAGCCATAGCCAGACCGAACGTCTCCTGACTCCAGCCGCGCATATCGGTGAGGGGATCGTTGAAAAGGCCCATGGACGAGCGTATGCCATTGCCGATTACGGCAATCAGACAGCCTGCCGCGATAACCATCATAGGGTTGAACGCAGGGCGTTGCGCGTTTGCGGCCGGGCTTGTCATGTTCATGTTCCGTTGAGGCACTTTGAGAGTCGCTGAATCTCTGACCCTAGTGCCGAAATCACGTCACTTCAATTGAAGAGAATTGCATCTCGGTTCAATAAATTTGATGTGCAGGCTTTGTATCAGGCGGACAATGGGCAAAGTGCGCTGTCACTGTGGGCGCAGGCGTCGGCATTGTGTGAGCTGTGGTCGTGTTTCGCAACGCACGCCGCGGTGCTATCTGTCAAGCCGAACGCGACGTAATGTCTGTTGGTGGGCCGGGTTTCAGGCTGTAAGAGCACAGTAACACGGCCCGTCCGGGCGGCAATGCGGCGGGGATGCCGAATTTTTTGGGAGAGATGTTATGACCGTTCAGAAACCGGTTGATAATCGCGGGCTTTTTCCGGGGTTCTTTGAAGAGGGGCTTGCGACGGTTGATCCGGATCTCGCCGGTGCGATCGACAAGGAACTGGGCCGTCAGCAGCACGAGATCGAGCTGATCGCTTCGGAGAACATCGTGTCGCGCGCGGTGATGGAGGCGCAGGGCTCCGTTCTGACCAACAAATATGCCGAAGGCTATCCCGGACGCAGATACTATGGCGGGTGCCAGTTTGTCGATGTCGCCGAGCAACTGGCGATAGATCGGGCCAAGGCGCTGTTCAATTGTTCCTTTGCGAATGTCCAGCCGCATTCGGGCGCGCAGGCGAATCAGGCGGTGTTCTTCGCCCTGCTGCAGCCGGGTGATACCTACATGGGCCTTGACCTGGCTGCTGGCGGTCACTTGACGCACGGCTCACCGGTCAACCAGTCCGGTAAGTGGTTCAACGTTGTTCCCTATAAGGTGAAACAGGACGATCACCTGATCGACTACGACGAGGTTGAGCGTCTTGCGAAGGAGAACAAGCCGAAGCTCATTCTTGCCGGCGGATCGGCCTACCCGCGCACGCTCGACTTCGCACGCTTCCGGCAGATCGCGGACAGCGTTGGCGCCTATTTCATGGTCGACATGGCTCACTTTGCCGGTCTTGTCGCGGGTGGCGTGCATGCCAATCCGCTTGACCACGCCCATGTCGCGACAACGACGACGCACAAGACCTTGCGCGGGCCACGCGGCGGCATGATCCTGACAAACGAAGAGGATCTGGGCAAGAAGTTCAACTCCTCCGTATTCCCGGGCCTTCAAGGTGGTCCGCTGATGCACGTCATTGCGGCCAAGGCGGTTGCCTTCGGTGAAGCGTTGCGTCCGGAATTCAAAGCCTACTCGCAGGCCGTTGTCGACAACGCGAAAGCGTTGGCAGATGCGGCCAAAGCGGGCGGATGCGATCTGGTATCCGGTGGCACCGACACGCACCTGATGCTGGTTGACCTACGTCCGAAGGGATTGACGGGCAAGGCGGCGGAAGCGGCGCTTGGCCGGGCCAACATTACCTGCAACAAGAACGGCATTCCGTTCGATCCCGAAAAGCCGATGGTTACATCGGGTATCAGGCTTGGAACGCCCGCTTGCACGTCCCGTGGTTTCGGAACCAGTGAATTCCGCGAAGTTGGTGAGATGATCAACGAGGTGCTGGACGGACTTGCACAAAATGGCGAGGACGGTAACGGGGCAGTCGAGGCGGCGGTGAAGGAAAAGGTGATTGCCTTGACGGACCGCTTCCCGATATACCGGTAGTCTCATCGATACTCGGGCTGATTCAATCGTATGCGCTGTCCTTATTGCTCAAATGCAGAAACCCAGGTGAAGGACAGCAGGCCCACCGAAGATGGAACCGCCATCCGCCGCCGGCGCTATTGTCCCGATTGCGGAGGGCGGTTCACGACGTTCGAGCGCGTGCAACTGCGTGAACTGCAGGTGTTGAAAAAGACCGGTCGGCGCGTGCCGTTCGACCGCGACAAGCTGATGCGTTCCGTTCAGGTCGCATTGCGCAAAAGGCCGGTTGAGCCCGAGCGGACAGAGCGGATGGTCAGCGGCATTGTGCGCAGGCTGGAAAGCCTCGGCGAGAGTGATGTGAAGTCCGAGACCATTGGCAAGCTGGTGATGGAAGGCCTCAAGGTCCTGGACGACGTGGCATATGTTCGTTTCGCATCCGTGTACAAAAATTTCCGCGAAGCCAAAGATTTCGAGGAACTCCTTGGCGAACTGTCCGGCGATGAAGAGCTTCCCGGACACTGATCGGCCCATGTCCCCGGACACCGGATCTGACAATCAGAATGAACAGGATCGGCGCTGGATGAACCATGCGCTGCGCCTTGGCCGCCGCTCACGCGGTATGACTGGCAGTAACCCGGCGGTTGGTTGTGTCATTGTCGCCGAGCGGCAAGGTCGTCAATGCCTGGTAGGGGCAGGATGTACGGCGCCCGGCGGGCGGCCCCATGCGGAGCGCGTGGCGCTCGACATGGCCGGAAACCGGGCCCGTGGCGCGACGGCTTATGTGACCTTGGAACCGTGTAGCCATTATGGCCAGACACCGCCTTGCACCGGTGCCCTGATTGACGCGGGTGTGTGCCGTGTCGTCACTGCGATGAACGATCCCGATGTGCGTGTTGCGGGTACGGGACACCGGCGGCTACGCGAGGCGGGCGTTCAGGTGACGACCGGGTTTTCGCAGGATGAAGCAGGTCGCGACCTGGCGGGGTTCCTGTCCAGAGTGGTCCGCGGACGCCCGCATGTCGTTCTCAAGCTGGCTATGTCTGCTGACGGCAAGATTTCCGCAAAGCCGGGCGAGCCGACCAGCATCACCGGTCCTGCGGCGCGGGCACAGGTCCATGTTATGCGGGCGCAGGCAGACGCTATCCTGGTTGGTGTCAGTACGGTGATGGCCGATGACCCGGCGTTGACATGCCGGTTGCCGGGAATGGTCTCACGCTCGCCGATACGCCTGGTTACCGATAGCAGGTTGACAATTCCCGCGGATGCTCAATTGCTTCAAACTGCGGGTGATGTGCCGGTCTGGATATTGACCTGTGCCTCGCCGGAGCACGCACGCGTTGCGGACTTGAAATCAACCGGTGCAACGATTGTCCATTGCGGCGCCACGCTGAATGGCAAGGTTGACCTGCATGACGCGATGCAGCGGCTTGGCGGGCGTGGTGTCAACCGTGTCCTGGCCGAAGGTGGCGCGCATATGGCCAAGGCGTTGGTCGAGGAAGACCTGGTTGACGAACTGGCTCTGTTTACGGCTCCGGGAGATATAGGCGAGGGTGGACTTGCGGCGTTTGCCGGTATACCGGTCTCGACAATCACATCGAGCCCTAAGTTTCGTGCGCGGCGGCACGCATTTGTGGGTGAGGATAAGCTTGCCGTCTATGAGCGTGTCGAAAAGGATACTGTTATGTTTACCGGGCTGGTAACAGATATTGGTGAAGTCCTCAGCGTGGAGCAGGGCGGAGACGTCACAGCCGAGATTGCCTGCAACTACGATGTGGACACTCTGGCTATTGGGGCATCCATCGCGTGTTCGGGCGTCTGTCTGACCGTGGTATCCAGCCGCCAGCTGGAAGACGGACGCGGCGCCTTCACAGTGCAATATTCCGCAGAAACACTGAGCAAGACGACATTGAGCTGTTGGAAAGCCGGTACGCGGGTCAATCTGGAAAAGTCGCTGAAGCTGGGTGATGAGATCGGCGGCCACCTTGTTTCCGGTCATGCAGACGGCGTGGCGCGGATTTTATCCGTGCAGCCGGAAGGCGACAGTCTGCGGTTTTCGTTTGAGGTGGACGCGGCGCTGGCCCGGTTTATTGCGCCGAAGGGATCGGTCGCACTTGACGGGACCTCGCTGACGGTGAACGAGGTCGATGGAAATCAATTCGGCGTGAATATCATTCCCCATACCGCAGCAGTGACAACGTGGGGGCGGTTGGGCGCTGGAGACAGCGTGAACGTTGAAATCGACATGCTGGCGCGCTATGTCGCGCGTCTTGCGCAATTTCAAGTCTGAAGACAGTGAGTTTCGATCAATGCGTATCCTGATTGTGGAAGCCCGGTTCTATGATGATCTGCTCGATGAACTGGGCAAGGGTGCCAAGGCGGCAATTGAAGCGGCTGGAGGTGAGGCAGAGACCATTACAGTTCCCGGTGCGCTGGAAATTCCCGGTGCAATTGCCATGGCGGCTGATGCCGGTGCCGGCTTTGATGCGTATGTTGCGCTGGGCGTGGTTATCCGTGGAGAGACAACGCATTATGAGATCGTTTCGAACGAGTCCGCCCGCGGCATCATGGACCTGACCACAGCGCGTGGCCTTTGTATCGGCAATGGCATTCTCACCGTGGAGAACAAGGCCCAGGCCTGGCGCCGTGCAAAGGTGGATGATTTGGACAAGGGTGGAGGGGCGGCCAAGGCGGCGATTGCCATGGCCGGCATCAAGGCGAAATTCGGGGCGGTTCAGTGAGTGCGGATCAGACCGGCAACCGGCGTGCCGTCGCGAGGTCCTCGGCGCGTCTCGGCGCGGTTCAGGCGCTCTATCAGATGGATCTGGCAGCCACGGATCTGGCTGATGTACTGGCCGAGTTCAGCTCCGTGCGCATCGGTGAGCAGTTCGAAAACGGCCAGATCGGCTCGGCTGACCAAAAGTTCCTGCGTGACTTGATTGAGGGCGTCGTGCGCGACCAGCGTTTGATTGATCAGACGCTGGAGGGGTGCCTGGCCGAAGGATGGACGCTTGGCCGGTTGGATTCGACCGCCCGCGCCATCTTGCGTGCCGGCGCCTATGAGTTGATGTTCCGCTCCGACATACCGGTCAAGGTCACTATCAGCGAATATGTCGATGTCGCCAGAGCCTTCTTCGAGAAGACCGAGACGGCCTTCATCAATGGCGTATTGGATGCGCTCGCCCGCAACCGCCGGCCCGGCTGACGATCTACGGAGACCCAAGCGATGAGGTCCGCAATTAGGTGCCGTGCACATGACCGAACTTGGCGAATTCAAACGCTGACCCAGCCCCACTTCGTGACACCGATGTCAGTGAGCGATCATGCAAGCGGGTCGGTCCCATGATCGTTCGAACCTTCGGTGCCGGGCTGTACGAACCAGTATAACAGGACCAATGCGCCAACGATCGGCACGAATGCCAGCAGGAGCCACCACCCCGATTTGTCCAGATCGTGTAACCTGCGCACGCCAACCGCCAGGTTCGGAATCAGCAATCCCAACGTCACGATAAGCGATAAGGGTTGGCCGGCATTCGGTTCGAAAGGCTCGAACCCCAGCATCGGTCCGATGAGCAGGCCGTCGACGATCTGAAGGCAAATCATCAGGATAAATACGAAAAGCACCCACCACCAATATTCCGACCTCGGCGCCCGTCCGGCGAAAGTGGCGTACTTGCCCAAAACTGTCTTTATAGCTTCCCCAAAACCCATTATCGCATCTCCCTGTTACAACCTTCGGGTTATCGGACAGTACAACAGTGCAATGGGCTCTGAAAATGCGTTGGCGGTGAGGCGATGCCGCTTTCAATCTTCTCCGAACACCCGCCTGAAGATCGTATCGACGTGCTTGGTGTGATAGCCGAGATCGAACAGGCTCTGCAGTTCTTCCGGTGACAGAGCTGATCGCACTTCATTGTCGGCAAGTAAAAGGTCGAGGAACTGCCCTTCGCCGCGCCATACCGGCATGGCATTGCGTTGCACCAGGCGATAGGCCTCTTCACGCCCGATGCCCGCCTGTGTCAGCGCAAGCAGTACGCGTTGTGAGTGCACCAGGCCGCCGAGCTGGTCGAGATTGCGCTTCATGTTGTCGGGATAGACCACCAGCTTGTCGATGACGCCGGTGATCCGGCGCAACGCAAAGTCCAGATGGACCGTCGCGTCCGGGCCGATGCCACGCTCCACTGATGAGTGGGAGATATCCCGCTCGTGCCATAGCGCCACGTTTTCCAGCGCGGGGATAACCGCAGAACGCACCAGCCTGGCAAGCCCGGTCAGGTTTTCCGTCAAGATCGGGTTGCGCTTGTGCGGCATGGCGGAGGAGCCCTTCTGGCCTTCGGAAAAGAACTCCTCGGCTTCCAGGATTTCACTGCGCTGCAGATGGCGGATCTCGGTTGCAAGCCGTTCGATGCTTGAGGCAATGACGGCCAGAACGGAGAAAAACATCGCGTGCCGGTCGCGCGGGATGACCTGTGTGGAAACCGGCTCCACTTCGAGCCCCAGTTTTTTGGCAACATGTGCTTCAACGTCTGGAGCGATATTGGCGAAAGTTCCGACCGCGCCGGAGATTGCGCAGGTGGCGATATCCTTGCGTGCATAAGCCAGCCTGTCCCGGCACCGGTCAAACTCCGCGTAGGCCTGAGCGAGTTTGACGCCGAATGTGGTGGGCTCGGCGTGAATGCCGTGACTGCGCCCGATCGTCAGTGTGTCCTTGTGCTCCAAAGCGCGGCGCTTGAGGGCTGCGAGCAGAGCCTCCAGATCCTGGTCCAGAAGGTCGGCTGCGCGTACCAGCTGTACGCTGAGGCAGGTGTCCAGCACGTCGGAGGACGTC
>JANQIR010000262.1 GCA_028282065.1 Aestuariivirgaceae bacterium | reverse complement strand
ACTGGCTGACATCGCACCGCTGGCGTCCGGCAACGGCTTTCGCGCCGTGGCATCCTGGGACGCCGAGGCCAGCGCCGGGCACTGGGGCCACACGCATCGGCGCCGTCTCAGGTTCAAGGCCCTGCTTGAACTTGCAACCGAAGCGGCCAACTGGAAACTGGCGGGCATCACCGTCGTCGATGCGAGACAGGTCAAATGACTGGCGTCGCATTTAACCGTATCCTTCTGGTGGCAATGGCCACGGCGCTGTTAGCCTGTGCCGCGTGTGGATTGGCGCGGGCACATTTCCTGCTCAATCTGAATGTTCGAATCCTGCATGTGGAACACCTTGCTGACGGCTTCAGGGTCTATCTGCGCACGCCGGTGCCTTACCTGCTGGCCGGCAAAGTCGGACCGCTGGGTTCGGATAGCCTACCCTCGCCTGCACCGTTCACCTTCAACCGGCTGGAAGACGGCAAGCCGGTTCACTACCTCGATCCGGCACAGGTCAGCGCGCGTCCTTTGGGCCTCGGGCAATTTGCAGCGGATGGCTTCCGATTTGAGTCCGGTGGAACGCAACTTGCCGGCATAGTCGAGCAGGTGCGAATCCACCGTGTGGGCTCGCTGCCGGATTTTGCCACCCTTGCAGACGCAAAGTCGGTCTTCGATGTGTCTTTCGACTATCCAAATGGCGGCAGCCCCGCCTATGTGGGCGATACCGTCGCGGACATCATCTTGCGTTATGCACCAGGCTCACCGGTCTACGAGTATGCGATTTCAAGCTCACTGAATCCCGGCCTTCCAGATCAGGACAAGACGGCCAATCTGATCCTCGACCATGCCCCCGGAGGCACGAAAATCTTCCGGGCTCGTGGGCTTCTGTCGGAACCGGTCAGTGTGTCACGATCGGCGATGGCGGCCATCTTGACCTTCATCAAGGAGGGCATACGGCACATTCTGGAAGGCATCGATCATGTGCTGTTCGTTCTTTGCCTGACACTGGGGGCAACCCGGTTGAAGAGCCTGGCCTGGCGCGTCACCGGATTTACCATCGGGCATAGCATCACATTGAGTGCAGGCTTCTTCGGGTTCGTGCCGTCCGGCGCCTGGTTTGTTCCGGCAGTGGAAACCGGAATCGCACTGTCGATCATCTATGCAGCAGCCGTCGCCGTGCTGCCGGCCGCACGTGCAGCTGGAAGTGAGCGCAGCATGTTCATGATTACGAGCGCCATTGGATTGCTCCACGGCCTGGGCTTTTCCTTCGTCCTGCAAGAGATCCTGCAAGTGACCTCGCCGAATATCTGGCAAAGCCTGCTGGCGTTCAATGTAGGCGTCGAGATTGGCCAACTCGCAATCGTTGCGCTGGTGTGGCCGTTGTTCCGCATCGCTGAACACTATGCCGGCGCCGTTTGGCGGGTCGGGCAACTGGCTGTTGCGTTTGCCTGTATCGCAATTGCACTGCTTTGGACATATGAACGTACCTTGCAGCTGGCTGGCACCCTCTGGGACACGTGAGTGCGGACGGACCGGTCGTCAGGAAACACCATAGTAGATCATCAAGGCCGTCAATGTGATGACCGAAGCGGCCGTCGAGATCGCAATGCTCGCTGATGACACGCGCTCGGCCACGCCATATTGCTGGGCGATCAGATAAGCCGTGGACCCTACAGGCATAGCGGTCAGCAACACCGCCGAGGCCGCCCAGAACGGGCTGAGGTGAAACACCTCGCTCGCAAGGAAGAACGTGATGACCGGATGAACGATCAGCTTCAGAAAAGTCATCCACGCCACTTCATAGATATCCCCGAGGATCGAGTAGGCGACGAGTGACAGGCCCAGAGCAAACAGGGCGGTCGGTGCTGCCGCGGCCGTCAGCATATCGAGCAAGGCACCCACGGACTTGGGGATTGGCAGTTCGAACAGCGAAAACAATATTCCGGCCAGCGTCGCCAGGAACAGTGGGTTATGCAAGAATATCCGCCAGATGCCCGCCGCAAGGCTGCTGTTGCCGCCGGGCCGCTTCACCTCCAAAACGATCATGATGAATAGCATTGCTGGTATGGCGGCCACGAAACTCGACACGATCGCGGGCAGCACGCCTTCCGGCCCGAACGCGGCCAGGAACACGGGGATGCCCATATAACCATAATTGGCAAAGACCGACATGAAACCATGGAAGGCAGAACGGCTCAGATCACATTTGAAGAAGATAACGGCGGCGAGCACCGCCAACACAATTGTCAGACCAGACCCCAACAGCAATGTCCCGACGAAACCCCAGTTGAAGATCTCATCGATTTGTGCGCGTGCCGTGAAGGTGAACATAGCGGGCGGCAGCGCGACCAGATAGACAAACTTGTTCAGCCCGGCGGTTGCCTCCTGCCCGAGGATTCCCCAGTAGCCGCACCCATAGCCCAATGCCATGATGGCAAATATCGGCAGGGTGACGTTTATGATGGTTTCCATGAAGGGTGCTTGGGCTGGCGGTTTTGACAGGCGAAAACGGGGCACGAGGCAGGAACAGCAAGGCAGCAATAGTCTCATTGCCCCGGGCGGGCAACAACCAACCGGTGGTATATCCAGACACTCTCCAACTCTTGGCAGGGCTACAGCAACCGTGAACCGGTCGGCACAAAAACGATGCCGGCGCATCACACGGCAAATCCGGTTGCCCAGATCATCAGGCCCTCTCTCTACGACACCTGCTCACTGATGATTTGCCTGATGAGTTCGGTAACCATTTGCGGCTTGTGACCAAATATCGAGAAATGCCCCATGCCGGGCAGGACATGAAAGTGTCCGTTGCCGGCAGCCTCGGCGACCTGCCGGCCGCGCGCCGGAGGTGTCTGCAGATCCTCGGCAAAGGAGATCACATGCATCGGCACCTTGCAGCCGGGCAGCCGGTCGAGTGAGTCATACTCAAGACACGCCTGCCATTGCGCCGCCAGAAGACCCGGATCGCGATCATCATAGGCAGCGGCAACATAGGGACGCACCTTTTCCCATAATTCATCGTCGCCAAGCACCTCTGCCGGGTAGGACAATATAGCGTAGTGGATCACAGAGAAATCGGCCGGCATGCGAAGACCTCTGGCCGCCATTCCGATTTCAGCAGCTTCCCATTCATGAGCAAAGCCGGTCTTGCGCGCCATGGTTCCCATCGGAATTGCAACGCGGATCAGCTCCGGATAGCTCAACGCCAGTTCCTGAACGATCAGCGCGCCCAACGACAGGCCGACGACAACTACGGGCGGATCGCACACCTGGCGAATGAGGTGGGCACAATCTTCCGCGAATGCGGCTATAGGCCAAGGCGGATCAGATTTTACGTGCGTTTCACCGGCCCCGCGGGGGTCGAAGCATGTACACCGGTATGCGCGGGACAATGCCTCGAACTGCTCGTGATAGACATCACATGTCTGATCCCCGGCCGGGATCCAGACAATGTCGGGACCTGTTCCGTCCTGAACGTAGTGTATGTCTGCGCCAGGCGCCGACACATAGCCACGCTTCACCAGGTATGCTCCTCTGTATCGGCCGGCGGAGCTCCGGGCCTGCATTTGGCATCAGGCCCGAAGCTCCTGCTTCGATCAGGCAAACCACCAGCGCTCAAGACATTTCCAACCGTCCAGTTCCCAGTTGGAGGCAAGCTTGCCGCCATGAGCGATCTTCTTGGAACGCGCATCCACGTTGTTGGCATACATCGGGATGACCGATCCGCCGTCGTCGCGCACAATCTGCTGCATCTCGTAGTACATGGTGCGGCGCTTGTCCTCGTCCAGTTCAGCCCGCGCTTCGATAAGCAGCTTCATGAACCTGTCGTTCGACCAGAACGACTCGTTCCAGGCACCGCCAGCGGCATAGCCAACCGTGAACATCCAGTCCTCGGTCGGGCGGCCGCCCCAATAACTCATGCTCCAGGGCTGCTTCATCCAGACATTGGTCCAATAGCCATCGTCCGCAGAACGCACGACATTGATTTCGATACCGGCTCCCTTGGCTGCGGCCTGATACAGCACGGCAGCATCCACCGCACCGGCAAACGCCGTATTGGCGGAATGAAGATCGACCTTCAAATTTTCCAGACCGGCCTTCTTCAGGTGGAATTTCGCCTTGTCGGGATCGTAGGTTCGCTGCGCAAGCTCCTTATTGAAGAAGCGCTGACCGGGGCCGATCGGATGGTCATTGGCAGGCGAGCCATGGCCGCTCAGGATCTTCTTCACCAGAGCTTCGCGGTCGATTGCATGTTTCAGCGCAAGACGCACTTCATTGTTGTCGAATGGCGCCAGCGTCGTGTTCATCGGGATCGTGTAGTGCTGGTTACCCGTGATGTCGTCGATCACCACGCCGGGATTGCGGCCAAGCAGGTGCGCCGTCTTCAGGTCCACCCGGTTGATGGCATGTACTTCACCGGTGATAAGGGCGTTCTGGCGGGCGGCAGAGTCCGAAAGGCCAAGCAGAACCGCCTCGTCGAAATGCGCACGCTTGTCGCCCTTCCAGTAGTTCGGATTGCGCTTAAGCTCCATGCGCACGCCCCAGTCGTGATCGCCGAGGATGTATGCGCCGGCGCCGACGCCTGCCTGCCAGTCAATCTTGCCATCCTTCGAAGGCAAAATCGGAATGTGGTAATCGTTCATGACGAACGGGAAGTCAGCGTTGCCATTGGCCAGCTTGACAACAACCGTATGCTTGTCAGGCGCTTCAATACTGGTGATGTCCTTAAGCAGCGGCTTGGCCGCCGACTTCGACTTTTCACCACGGTGATGCTGTATCGAAGCGATCACATCGTCGGCTTCCAAGCTCTTGCCGTTGTGATACTCGACACCCTTGCGCAACCTGAACGTCCATGTCTTGGCGTCTCTGGACGCTTCAAAGCTTTCAGCGAGTTCAGGGATAACTTCGCCGTCCGCATTAACCTCTGTGAGGTTGTTGTGAACGCCAAAGTTGAGGCCGATCTGTGTAAAGGTCGAAATGAATGTGGCCGGATCCAACGAGTCTGTCGTGCTGGCGCCGCCCAGCCCGAGCTTAAACGTGCCGCCACGTTTTGGCGTCGCCGCTTCAACCTTGGACATGAACCCGGTCGCGCCGGCAACCGTCATGCCAAGCGCCAAGGCGCCTTCCATAAACCCGCGGCGGCTGATCCGTCCCTGGGCGAATGTTCTTTTCAGTTCGTCAAGTTTGGGCATTTCACTTTCCTCCATAGCTGTTCCGTCTTCTCAAGACGGCGCTCTGTTAGTGTATGAGATTGTTTATGCCAGTGTTTACCGGCGCTAATGTTCGGTTCTTGTAACAGGTATCCTTCTTGATAATTTGCCCCTCATGAAATTCTCACAGGCCACAACCCAGGCGGTCTATTCTCGCACCGGCATTCAGCGTATCCGGCACGGGCCAGTGCGAAAGCGCCTTGGAACCAAAGATCCAGTTTTCCCGTCGCTCCGCACTGCCTGTATAAAGAAGGGTACAGTGCTTGCCCGACCGGCACCATTTAATTTTTTGACATATTTCAGCAAAGAACTGCAAGCAGGTGCGGAACGATACTTGGGGTCAGAAGCCGAGAGCGCGTTGCTGTCAGGGTGAACCGGTCTGAACAGCTATCACCGCATCGACGGCACAAACGGTGTCTTCTCCAACAAACAGGGGATTGATCTCAATTTCACGTATCTGGCTGCGATTGTTGAAAGCAAATTCCGCCAGACGGCAGAGACAATCCAGGAGGCACTCCACGTTCGCGCCGGGCCGGCCACGATAGCCGGCAAGCAGCTTACTGCCTTTCAGCCGCCATATGGCCGCCGCGATTGCCCGACGGTTCGCCGGCAGGAGGAGCGTCACCGCGTCGCTGACAAGCTCTGTAAAAATCCCGCCGCTCGCCAGCGTCATGGACAGGCCGAATTGCGGATCGCTCCGCAAGCCGACCAGCAGCTCAAGCACAGGCGGCTGCGCCATGGCCTCAACAAGAAACGACCCGGAGGCAAGCTCCGACGCTTCGTTCGACACTCTCTCTATGATCCCGGTCGCCGCCTGAATAACAGCCGCTTCATCGTGAAGGCTAACAGCCACTGCGCCCAGCTCGGTCTTATGCGCCAGACCTTGAGCAACAAGTTTCAATGCAACAGGAAATCCGATGGACCGAGCTGTTTCCGCCACAGTTGATGCATCACAAAGCAAGCCACGAGGGACCGGGATTCCAGCATTGGCCAATTGCATCTTGCTGGTCCATTCGTCCAGGGTCTCCAAACATTCGGCCTTCGACACGACACACAGCCCAGCCGGTGGCTCTTCGAGGATGGCCGTGCGTGCGCCCCAATACCAGGCCGCCCCGGCAAACGCCTTAAGCGCTTCGGGCAGACCCTGTAGAGGAGCAACACCGCGCTCCGCCAGCATGGCCCGTGTCTGCGCATCAAGGTTCTCCGGCAAAGTTGAGCAGACGGCAGCGGGCAGTCCGGCGGTTTTCACGACATCACAAAAAGACTGCGCATCGTTCAGATAGCTCTGCTTATCGTCATCAACGCCGGGGAGAGGGTAATCCTGCACCAGGACTGCACAATCATAAGGATCGTGCAACGCGGCTTGCATGACCTTCGGCACCTGCTCGGTGTTCCCCCAAATGGGTGTCGTATAGTCAAGCGGATTAGAGACCGTGGCTATGGCCGGCAGCGCGTCGGTCAGTTTTTTCCGCGCCTCGCCGGAGGGCTGCGGAAATGAGATCTCGGTTCTCTCCGCATGGTCGGCCAGCATGGTCGCGCCGCCGCCTGAACAGGTGAAGGCCACCATCCGCCTGCCAGCCGGCACGCCGGCAATGCATATCAGCTTCAAGGTCTCCAAGAGTTGCGCAGGGTCGGATACTGAAATGATCCCAAGCCGATCGAACAGCGCTTCGTAGAGTTCTGCAGACCCCGAAAGCGATGCCGTATGGCTCTCGGTCAGCTTACGACCCACTCTCGACGTTCCTGTTTTCATGGCGACAACCGGGACGTTCCTGGCCAGGGCCTCCAGTGCCGCCTGCTCGAACGCAGGAACGTCCCTTAAGCCTTCAATGTGCAGGCCGATGGCACGGACCGGCTCTTCCTGGCACAGAACGGAGATGAAGTCCTCCAGTTGGAGATCCGCCTGATTGCCCGCCGAGATCATATAGGCAAAGGGAACCGAACGTTGGCTCATGAGCAGGTCGGACGACAGCATGCCGCTTTGGGTAATGATCGCAGCACCATAGCCCGGACAGTCTCCGCCGCGCGCAAATGGCCAAAGAGCGACCCGGTCGATGAAGTTCACCAGGCCATAGCAATTGGGGCCGACGATCGCCATGTCACCGGCGCCGGCAATAAACTCCTCTTCTGCGGCTTTGCCTTCTGACCCGGTCTCCGCGAACCCGGCAGCATAACACACCGCCCCACCGGCCCCCATCCGCGCCAGCCGGGCAACACTGTCAACCGCCTGATCCCGGCGCACTGCAATGAACGCCGCATCGGGTGCCTCGGGAAGGTCTTCAACCGTGGCGACACAGAGCCTGCCGGCAATCGACGATCGCTTTGGATTGACCGGCCAGACATGTCCGTCAAACCCAATCCGATCACACTCCTTTATGACGGTGGCAGCATCATTACCGCCGATGACAGCAATATGCCGCGGCTTGAGGAGTCTGAGCAGGTTCGCCCGTTTGGCCGGGGTCAACGGCATCAGGCACCACGCAAGTGGAGTTTCTTGCGCGCTTCAGCCGGTGTGACAGCACGCGCGCCCATACGCTCGATGATTTCCACGGCGCGTTCGACCAGTGCGCCATTGGTCGCCAGAACACCCCGGTCGAGATAGATGTTATCTTCAAGCCCCACGCGAACGTTGCCGCCCATGGCAACAGCGGCAGCGGCCATCGGCATCTGCATCCTGGAAATACCAAATGCCGCCCAATTGGCGCCAGCCGGCAATTCGTCTTTGAGGACTTTCATATTGTCCACGGACTGCTCGGCACCCCACGGTATTCCCAGGCAGATCTGAAACATCGGCGGCTGCACGATCAGATCTTCGGCAATCATCTGCTTGGCAAACCGGATATGCCCAAGCTCGAACACCTCAAGCTCCGGCCTGACGCCCCACTCCTTCGTCAATTCGGCCATCTTGCGAAGATAGGGAGGCGTCGAGATGTATATCTCGTTGCCATTGCCGAAGTTCATCGTTCCGCAATCAAGGCTGCAGATCTCCGGAAGGTTGTCCTTGACATGGGCGAGCCGCTCCAGCGGGCCGATCATGTCGGTGCCGGGACCCGGCATAGCCGGGTCGTCATCACTTGGCACCCAGTCACCCCCCATTCCCGATGTCAGGTTAATGACGACATCGGTACCGCTTGAGCGCACCATGTCGACGACCTGCCTGAACAGTTCGGGGTCTCGCGAACCCTTGCCGGTTTCAGGATCACGCACATGTATGTGAGCAATCGCCGCTCCGGCCTTCGCGGCTTCGATGGCAGCATCTGCCACCTCGCGCGGCGTCACAGGAACGTTCGGATTCTTAGAGCGCGTGTCTCCGGCACCTGTAACGGCGCAGGTGACGACAACTTCAGGGTTCACGGCGTTTCCTCCTCACGATGATTGTCTCCGGCCGGTCCGTGGACGTCACGGACAGCCTTGAGAATTGCAACCAGGCCCCGATCGCGCTGCCGGGCAAGTTCCTCAAAGTGACGACCTGCTGCCATGCCATCGCAACCCTCAACCATGGCATCGCGCAGCTCTTTGGTGAGCTCCGGAGCCTGCAGCCTCGTCCAGGGCAATTTCAGGGCCGGTCCGAACTGATCGAGATTCGTTGCCATGCCGCCTTCGCCGCAGGCCACATGAAACGCCATACACTGGCCCATGAGCGCCAGCCTTGGGCCCGGTCCGTTGATCAGCGCCGTATCGATTTGTTCAGGTGTGGCTTCGCCGTTTGCCACCATGTGCAGGGCTTCCCGCCAAAGGGCTTCCTGCAACCTGGTGGCAATGAAACCGGGAATATCCCGGTTCAGGACAACCGGCTGCTTTCCGCACTGCAGGTAGAAGTCACGCGCCCAGCCGACAGCTTGCGGGTCGGTTCTGTCGCCTCCCACAATCTCAACCAGCGCGAGGAGATAGGGCGGATTGAACGGGTGGCCAACGACGGTTCGGCCTGGCGTGGAGCAATCGCGCTGGATGTCCGTCATGGTCAGGCCGGATGTACTGGACGATATGATCACGTCGGCCGGCACGATCTCGCCAAGGCTCTTGTACAATGCCTGCTTGACGTTAAGGATCTCAGGTGCGCTTTCCTGAACAAAATCGGCATCGCCAACAGCCGCACCGAGATCGCTGGTGATCGACAGGCGGTCCAGCGAGGCACCAGGCGCCAGCCCCAGTTCCACAAGGCTTTGCCATGCTGTTTCAACAATACTGCGGAACGCCGGCTCTTCTGCCGGTTCATGCAGGTAGCTTGTGACGTCAAATCCTCTGGAAAGAAAGAACGCCGTCCAGCCACCGCCGATCGGCCCGCCGCCTATACTGGCGATGCGCCTGACTTGAGAAACATCCCTGAACGTCATGTATCACCGGCCCTTGAAGACGGGTGCACGGCGCTCAACAAAGGCCTTCACGCCTTCTTCTGCATCTTCGGACTTCAACATGGCACGATACACCGGCAAGTCCCCCGACCTCATCGTCGCAAATGCGCTCTCAAGCGGGACACATTCGATCGACCTGAGAACTTCCTTTACGCTCTGAAGTGCCAAGGGCGCTGCCTGCGCTAGCTGTGTAGCCCATTCGCGCGCTGCCGGCATGAGGTCTTCCTTAGGCACGACCTTGTTCACAAGACCATAGCCTGCCGCCTCGTCCGCGCCCATACGGCGGCCCAGCAGGAACATTTCCATGGCTATGTTGTGCGGCAACCGGCGCGGCAGGCGCTGCAGGGCTCCGGCATCAGGCACCATACCGAGTGGCATTTCCGGCAATGCAAACTCCACGTGGTCGGCCGCAATCAGAAGGTCGCATGCCATGGCGAGTTCGAACCCGCCGCCAATGACCAGTCCGTTCAGCGCCGCGATCACCGGTTTGTTGAGGGTCCAGTTTTCCGTCAGCCCGGCAAAACCACCATCGCCGAAATCTCCCGAGTCCCACCAATTGTCGAGCTGGGCCTCACCTTCGTTGAGCGCCTTGAGATCCCAGCCGGCAGAGAAGATGCGATCTCCTGCGGCCGTGAGTATCCCAACCCGCAGGTCGGGATCATCTCGCAAAGTCGCGAAGGCCGCACCTAACTGCCGGCTCATTTCGAAATCGATTGCGTTGACCTTTGGCTTGTCCAGTACCACCTCCAGGACATGACCGACTTTTTCAACTTGAACGAATTGCACGTTGAGACTCCCTGCCTAGCCTTGCTGCACTTTGTTCAACAAGCATGCAACAATGAAGGCCTGCCGCGTCAAGCGTTTTTAGATACTGCGGTTCCAGGCAGGATCAGGAAACACCGGCATTCTTGAGATCGTTCCAGGCTGCGCCGTTGCGGGTATGGACCTTTGAGAATTGGCGACCCCGGCAGGATTCGAACCTGCGACCATCGGCTTAGAAGGCCGGTGCTCTATCCAACTGAGCTACGGGGCCACTATTGTCATGCGAACAGTCGGTTACCCCCTGCCCTGTCCACAGCAACTGTCAGTGCGTCCAGTTGTCCTGCCGTCCCCAGCGGAAATTGTCTGCGTAGGACTTGGCCCGCCGTTTCGGCCTGCGTGCCTCGGCAACTTTGTAGGCGATTCCGTTCCGTTCGGCATAGGCCACCGCCTGCTCCCGGGTGTCAAAGGTCAGCCTGAGCTGTTGTTTCATGTCACCCGAAGACGTCCAACCCATTAACGGATCTGCCTGACGCGGCACTTCGGCATCGTATTCAAGCACCCAGGCACGGCTGTTGGCCTTTCCCGACTGCATGGCGTTTCGAGCTGGCTGATAGATCCGTGCTACCATGATCGTCTCTGCCTTCACTACATATTGACCGGCATCTCAGCTGCTTACTTGGTCGGGGCGGCAAGATTCGAACTTGCGACCCTCTGGTCCCAAACCAGATGCGCTACCAGACTGCGCCACGCCCCGATCACCAAGGTATTTCAGTCACTTACCCGTCAACATGAACCGCTTGTTGTTACCCTTGCGCACGGATTTGCGCACGGAAACGCGCCCATTCACGGGCTTCATAGCAAGCTGACAGGGCTTGTCAAATCCGTTCTTGCGTCCCTTGCAGGAAAACCAAGCAGACCGCCCAGGTTCTATGCGGCAAATATCATGAAAAGCGCACCGATCAGGAAGAACAATGGGACAAGCATGGCGAACAATGCGCCGGTGCCAATGTCAGAATCGTCGCGAGTGCGCAAGACCGACATGCACCCCCAAAAGAACAGGCCGGATAGAATGTTGGCGGAGAGCACACCAGCAACCACCACCCAAAACACCTGGGACGCATGAATTCCATAGCCGCATTAATACGGCCAAGTCCGGCAGATACCAAGAGACGCAAAGCAGCTTGAGAAAGGCCATTCGAAATACGGAACTGCTACCGCAAACCTAACTTCTCCACCAGCCGCTGGCGCTTCATGAGCCACCAGCCGGACTCTTCCGGCCACAGCTTGTGACCGTCAGCGGCGCCCAGTGCAGCGGCTGCATGTAACGTCCAGTTCGGATCATCCAGCATTTCCCGAGCCAACGCCACCATATCGGCATTTCCGCCGGCCACCGCGCGTTCGCACATCCCGGCATCCCAGAGAAACCCGACCGCCATAGACGCCACGCCCGCCTCGCTCCGGATCCGCGCCGCAAACGGCACCTGAAATCCCTGCTCCAGCTTCATACGCCTTGGCCGGTCCTTTCCACCGATGCCGCCGGAGGAACAATCGATCATGTCGACACCCTCGCGGGCCAGCGCGCGCGCCGTTTCGACGGTGTCTTCAATTTCCAAGCCACCGTCCACCCAGTCAGTGGCCGAAAGCCGGAAGATGAGGGGCAGGTTCTCCGGCCAGGTCTTGCGGATCGCCCGCGCCACCTCTACGGCAAACCGGCGCCGGCCGGCCACGTCGCCACCCCAACGGTCCCGGCGGTGGTTCGAGACCGGCGACAGGAACTGGTGGACGAGAAATCCGTGTGCGGCATAAACTTCGATGATCTTGAAGCCTGTCTCGGCGGCACGCCTTGCGGCGGCGGAAAACGCCTCAATAACGGATTGAATGTCCTCCTCCGTCATCTCTTGCGGCGCAGGCCACCCATCCGCATAGGGAATTGCCGAGGGTGCGATGGCGGTCCACGACTTTTCTCCGCGCAGCACTGCGTCTTCCTCGGTCACAGGCGTCTCGCCATGCCATGGACGGCGCTCGGAGGCTTTCCGGCCGGCGTGACCAAGCTGGATACCTGGCACGGCACCCTCTTCGCTCAAGAAGCGGGTGACCGGCAAGAGCGGCTCAATCTGTTCGTCCTCCCACAGCCCGAGGTCGCCAGGTGTCCGGCGGCCGCGTGCCTCCACGGCCGTAGCTTCGGCAAACACCAGACCGGCGCCACCCAGCGCAAACCGGCCGAGGTGCACCATGTGCCAGTCGTTGGCATAACCGTCGCGGGCCCGGTACTGGCTCATTGGAGAGACCGCCACGCGGTTCTTGATCGTGACGTCCCGCAGCGTGATGGGTTCAAACAGAGCGCTCATACAGGATTTCTCCGTCCAGTTGGGTCGGGTTTACATGTTTTTTGGAACAGGAGTAACCTTGCACCTAGAGCATTTTTTGTGAAACCTCAGTCACTAAAAATGCTCTATCTCTTTGATATTGAGCATGTTCTTATCCGAAAACCGCACACACTTTTCGGGAACATGCTCTAGCGCGGTCATGCTCATCAAACAAATCACATGTGAGTGTGCCGCTACGCTCTGCAGGACCTGCTCCGAAAAAACAAATGACGCTCCCAATCGCTTGCGAAATCCGTGTACGTCTCAAACGGGTGCTTTACCGGTCGCGGAACTGTTTCATCTGCCCTCGTCGCGGTTGTCACCGATCTTGACGATGTGCATGAGGTCCGGGGCATAGGGCTTTGCCAGCTTGATGGCCTCTTCCGGCGGCGCCTTGAGCCAGGTCTCTTGGTCGCCTCGCGGGATGATAACCGGCATGCGTGTCGGATGGACCGGTTTAACAACGTCGTTCGGCCTGGTGGTCAGAATGGAAAACGTTTCGAGTTCCCGATGCTCTGCCTTGTAGTCGCCCTTCCAGGTGCGCCAAATACCGGCAAAACTGAAAGGTGGGCGCAGCTCATCTCCTTTAAGAGCAAACCAGGCGATGGCCTTGTGCCCCTTTTCGTTTTTCTCGGCGGGATGATACTCGGCAAAGCTACTCGCCGGGACCAGGCAACGCCGCTCGATGAACGACCACTTCCAGAAGAACGAAGACAGCGCCTTGTCGTCGCGTGTGTTGTTCACCACCTTGGGCGCCTTGCCTTTTTGCGGCATGATAAAGCCCCAGTGCATCATGGTGAGCTCGCGCTTGCCATCCCCGCGGAGGCGGATGACCGGTGCATCATAGGCCGGGAAGATCGAGTTCTGCGCGGGGAGGTTTCCTGCGCTGGAATCAACGTACCCGACGTCGAACATAAAGCGGATGGAATCAAGGTTGGTCGTGTTGGAGTACAGATTGCACATTGTGCAGGCTACTTGAACATGGCATGGCGCACCGTGTCGCCGACCTTCAAGCCAATCCTGTCGGCCGTGCCGGCAACAACCTCCAGCACGCCCGCCACACTGCCGCCGGATGAAATAATCTCGCGCGAATGCGGCCTCGTCGCC
>JANQIR010000230.1 GCA_028282065.1 Aestuariivirgaceae bacterium | reverse complement strand
GCTGGACGGTTTGCCAGCAGGCATCGAGCCAAAGCTGCATTTGCACGCGCGCAGGATCGTCTTTCCGCATCCTTCCGGCGGGACGCTGGATGTGACCGCACCGCTGCCTGCGGTCATGCGGCGCACCTGGGAACTGGTCGGGTTTGATCCTGACCGCTACGACGATGGGCCATCCAAACCATGAAGCTGGTCATTTTCGACTGCGACGGAACCCTGGTGGACAGCCAGCACATGATCGCTGCGTCCATGGAGGCCGCTTATGAGCGTTGCGGTCTGACATGGCCCGGGCGCAGCCGGACACTGTCCATCGTCGGTCTGTCCCTGCCGCAGGCCTTCGCAGTGTTGGCGCCGGATGAGGAACAAGACGTTCGCGACGGGCTTGCGGATGCCTACAGGCAGGCATTCTTTGAACTGCGTCAGGATCCCGCACACCATGAGCCGATGTTCGATGGCGCGCATGAGGCAATCGAAACGCTTGCGGGACGCGACGATGTGGTGCTCGGTATCGCAACCGGCAAATCGAAGCGCGGCGTGCGGGCGGTTTTGGACCGTGAAGGCTTTCTGGATGTTTTCGCGACCGTGCAGACTGCAGACGATGCTCCATCAAAACCACATCCGGCGATGGTTCATCAGGCCATGCAGGAAACCGGCGCTGCCGCCGAAGATACCGTCGTTGTCGGTGATACCTCTTTCGACATCCTCATGGCGCGGGCGGCTGGAACTGCGGCAATCGGCGTGAGCTGGGGATATCATCCGGCGCAATCGCTCAGCGATGCGGGCGCGCATGTGGTGCTTGATCACTTCAATGAACTGTCTGCCGAGCTTGCTGCCATTTGGGGTGGATGATGACCGAACAAACGGACGAAAAGCTTCAGAAACTTGCCAGGGAGCTTGCCGAGCGACCCTTGGCGAAACGTTTCTACAAGAGCGTCTCCATTTGCAGCGAGGGCGGCAGCTGGCGCGTGCAGCTCGATGGACGTTCGGTTCGCACACCGATGAAGAACCTGCTGGCGCTACCGGGCGAACAGATCGCCGAAGCGGTGGCGGACGAGTGGCGTGTACAGGACGACAAGATTGATCCCGCCGCGATGCCTGTGACCAGGCTTGCCAATACGGCAATCGACCGGGTGAGGGCGTATCGCGCCCAGGTGGCGGGCGACGTTGTGAACTATGCCGGCAGCGATCTACTGTGCTACCGGGCGGATATGCCGGCGGGTCTTGTGGCACGTCAGACGGGCGCCTGGGACCCTGTGTTGGAGTGGGCGTACGTTCATCTGGGCGAGCGTTTTGTGTGCACCGTAGGTGTCGTTCACCTCGAGCAGCCGAAAGCCGCTCTGGCGGCGGTTGCTGCAAGGCTTGATCTGATGGACGAATTTAAGCTGGCCGCGGTTCACAACTTCACGACACTGACAGGGTCGGCGCTGCTGGCCCTGGCCCTGACAGAGGGCGGTTTTCAGAAAGAAGAGATTTGGGCGGCGGCCCATGTGGATGAGCAGTGGAATGCCGATCAATGGGGTATCGATGCCGAGGCCGAGCGTATGCGCAAGGCCAGGTGGCGGGAGTTCGATGCCACAGCCGAATTTTACAAGCTGTTATGAGAGCGATTGTGTTGACAGTGGTTGTGCAGCCGGACAAAAGTCTTGGTCATTCGAGCATGAAGTGCAGGGGATAAAATGTCCGTTCGCAGCCATGACCGGGAATTTGTGCCAATTGCGCTGCCGGGACCGCGGTTCAGTGCCAGGTGGATACTCAACGCGCGGGCGGACCTGCTGTTCATCATCGGTTCGGTGCTCGCGGGATACCTTGTGTTCGGCATGCACGCCGTGCTGGGCTGGAACATGCTTCTGGTCTGGTTCATCTGGGTGATCGTTCTCGACACGCCGCATTTTTTCGCGACCTACAGCCGAACTTACCTTGACAGCGAAGAGCGCAAGTATCGCAAGGCGCTGCTGATCGGTTCGCTTGGGGTTTTCCTGATCGGTCCGGTGGCGATTGTCGCGTCATATGGTCTGAAATCCGCCGGGGCGGCGCACTTTGTGATCCCGTGGCTGTTGTTCAAGATCACGGTGTCGCTTTGGGCCTATTGGCATATCACCCGGCAGCATTACGGCGTGATGCGGCTCTACCACCGCAAGAACGACGAGCATGGTGGTTTTGATGCCAAGCTCGATGCACTTGTGCTCTATGGCTGCCTGCTTGTGCCGTTCGGCGCGCTGTTGGCAAGACACCACAACTCGCGCATGCGCGTCGGGCTTTCTCGGCACATTCCGCAGGTGCCCGAATGGACAGGGGTGAGCGGCGCCGGACAGTTCGTTCGGGCCATGAGTTGGGAACACTGGGTGATAGGTTTGACGATTGCCTGCGTTGTGGTTCTGATTACCGCTTTCATATTGCGTCAGATTTACAAGGTCTTGATGGGCGAACAGCTCAATCTGCCCAAGATCCTGTTCTTCTTTGCGGTTCTGCCGTTGCATATCTACATGTGCTACACGGAGCACCTGCTGACGACCGGGCTTTTGACCTTCACGGCCATCGTCACGATCTATCACGATATTCAGTATCTGGCGATTGTGTGGTTCTACAACCGCAACAGATATGGCCCTCCAACCGAACGCAAGAAGCGGTTCGGGCTTGCGGAGAAGGTGACGCGGAAAGTGTGGATCTGGATGGGTGTGGCCATCGTGTTTGGGTCCATCCCTGTCTGGGGGCTGGGCTGTCTGATCAACAGGATCCCGATCTGTCAGACCGGGCCGCATCTGGGCGACCCGACGTTCCTTGGACAGACCACCTGGATTGTGTTTTTTGTGCTGCTGACGGCGGGCCTGCAAATGCACCATTATATTCTCGACCAGTACATCTGGCGGCCGGGCAGGAGTAAACAGCTGCGCGAAGATCTGAAGCTGGAAGATCGGAATGCGGCCGCCTGAGCGCCGCTGTAACGTTTCTACAACTAAAGATCTGGCGCGACGTGAAAAACTCGTCTTTATAGTGGACACAACCGTCCGGACGGGAGGTTCGGGCTTGTATGTAAATGTACGTCGGTGTGCGATTGGGGCAGGGGATCATGCAGGAGATCATACAGCAACTTGAAGACAGGCGTGCCGTTGCACGTGCCGGTGGCGGGCAGCGCCGCATCGATTCGCAGCACAAGCGGGGCAAGCTGACGGCCCGCGAACGCATCGATCTGCTGCTGGATACGGATTCCTTTGAGGAATACGACATGTTCGTGGAGCATCGCTGCACGGATTTCGGCATGGAAGGCAGCAAGATACCCGGCGACGGCGTGGTGACCGGCTGGGGAACCGTCAACGGCCGGACCGTGTTCGTGTTTGCCAAGGATTTCACCGTGTTCGGCGGGTCCCTTTCGGAAACCCATGCGCGCAAGATCACCAAGATTCAGGACATGGCGCTGCAGAACCGCGCGCCGTGTATCGGCCTGTTCGATGCTGGTGGCGCACGCATTCAGGAGGGTGTCGCGGCGCTTGGCGGCTATGGCGAGGTGTTCCTGCGCAACGTGCTTGCCTCAGGCGTCATTCCGCAGATTTCGGTCATTATGGGCCCATGTGCGGGCGGCGATGTTTATTCCCCGGCCATGACCGACTTCATCTTCATGGTCAAGGATACGAGCTATATGTTCGTGACGGGCCCTGATGTCGTGAAGACCGTTACAAATGAAGAAGTGACAGCCGAGCAGTTGGGAGGGGCGTCCGTCCACACGACCAAATCGTCGATCGCCGACAATGCCTATGACAATGATGTGGAGGCCTTGTTGCAGTTGCGCCGATTTATCGACTTCCTGCCGTCGTCCAATCTGGCGGCGGTGCCGGAATTACCTACAAGCGACGATGCTGAACGTGTGGAGGACTCGCTCGACACTCTCATTCCGGAAAACCCGAACCAGCCCTACGATATCAAGGAACTTATCCTGAAAATTGTCGATGAGGGAGATTTCTTCGAGATACAGGAATCGTTTGCCCGGAACATCGTGGTCGGTTTCGGGCGTATGGAAGGCCGAACTGTCGGTGTGATCGCCAACCAGCCGATGGTACTGGCCGGGGTTCTCGACTCGGATGCCTCGCGCAAGGCGGCGCGTTTTGTACGGTTCTGCGATTGTTTCGGAATTCCTTTGGTGACGCTGGTCGATGTGCCCGGTTTCCTGCCAGGTACGGCGCAGGAATATGGCGGGCTAATCAAACACGGTGCAAAGCTGCTGTTCGCCTATTCGGAAGCGACCGTGCCGAAAGTGACCGTAATCACCCGCAAGGCCTATGGTGGGGCCTATGATGTTATGTCGTCAAAGCACATCCGCGGCGATGTCAACTATGCCTGGCCGAGTGCGGAAATCGCCGTGATGGGACCAAAAGGTGCAGCGGAGATCCTTTACCGGTCCGAACTTGGAAATGCCGAACAGATCCAGAAGCGTATCAAGGAATACGAGGACCGGTTTGCCAATCCGTTTGTTGCTGCCGAGCGCGGCTATATCGATGAGGTTATCCTGCCGCGCAATACGCGGCGCCGGGTGACACGCGCCTTGAACATGCTGCGTAACAAAAAAACCGAGAATCCCTGGAAGAAGCACGACAACATCCCGCTTTAGCTTGCCTGGACGTCTCCTGAGGCCGGTTGAGCCCGTCTATTGCAGAGGCTTTGTCATCAGGCATAAATCAGTTGTGTGTCTGTGAATGTCGCCGCGGGCATGGTACGGCTGGTGTGAGCCTAATTCAGACGGGAGGCACATTGGATGGGACTGCCGGACTACCACATGGTGCGAGCTGCGCCTTCGCCGGTCGCGCCGTTCTCGCATGCCTGCGAAGTGGATGGCTGGATCTATCTGACCGGCCAGATGCCAACCGATCCGGACGATGATAGCAAACCGCCGCCCGATGGGGTGGAGGCGCAAACCAGGCGGGTGATGGACAATCTGAAACTCGTGCTGGGCGGAGTTGGATTGGATCTCGGCAATGTCGTGCAGGCGCGCGTTTATCTCACGCATTTTGACAGAGATTATGCGGCAATGAACGAGGTATACCGCAGCTACTTCCCTCCTGGACAGTTGCCGGCGCGTACCTGCATTGGCGTTACCGGGCTTGCTGTTGGAGCGCTGGTGGAGATCGACATGGTCGCCCGGCGGCCGGATGCGGCATTCAAGGAGTGATCTTGATGGATTGGAACTGCGCCCGGCTGGCCTCACTCGCGATCTGCTTTGCGGTATTGGCCGGGCAGACCGCTCACGCCGAAACGATCACATTCAAGGCCGGCTGTGAGGAGGGCGACAAGCTGACGATCGCCGCGGTCGGGGACCTGTTGTTTCACAAGAAACTGCAACGCCAGGCGCTGGCACCTAAAGGACGATACAAGGACTTCTGGCAGCCCGTGGCTCATGTCCTTTCCGGCGCTGACCTGACCTACGGCAACTTGGAGGGACCGGCTGCGCCGGGGCTTGCCGCCGGTGGCCGCAAGGTCAAGGACCCTGGCCGAAGGCTTGATGATCGGGTTTACGGCTATACGCTGAAGGCGCTGACCTTCAACTACCATCCATCGGTGATAGACGATCTGAAGGACGCCGGCTTTGACGTCGTATCGACGGCCAACAACCATTCGCTTGACCGGGGGGCGCTGGGGGTGGACCGAACGATCGATGCATTGCGGACAAAGGGCTTGCCATTCACGGGCACCCGAAAGCAAGGCTCGCTGCGTACCGGCTGGCATGTGCGGACTCGCACTAACGGCTTCACGGTGGCCTGGCTTGCGTGCACATTTTCAAATAACGGGTTTCCCGACCGGAAGGCGCAGGTGCTGCATTGCCATAAGCAGACTGATCAGGTGCTTGACGAAATCAGCCAGTTGAGCCGGGAGGAGGGTGTCGATGCCGTCATCGTGACGCCGCACTGGGGATGGGAGAACCATCTGAAACACCACGCACGGCAAAGGAAACTGGCCAGCCTGATGATGGAGGCCGGCGCGACCGCGGTTTTGGGGGCGCATCCCCATGTCGTGCAGCCATGGTCGAAATATGTAACCAAATCCGGCAGGGAGAGCCTGGTCGTCTACTCGATGGGCAACTTTATCTCCAACCAGCGAAAACTCATGCAGCGTGCGGGAGGCATCGTGCTGCTGGAGCTCACAAAGACGCTCGCGGGTGCTCGTCTTTCGGCGGCAGCATATGTGCCGACATGGGTGGATATACGGCATGTTCACCGGGTGGTGGCCGGCACCAGCAAACGTGCATCGCGCCGTGCGCTTGCGAAGCTTCGCAAGGTCTGGCCGGCAGGCAACGAGGTGCCGGCGCAATGGCCGCCTACATTTGTGCGAAAGTGTTCCAGCGACGGTGAAACCTGAAGTCCGGCAGGGGCTGAATTATATCGAGACCTGCGCCAATTCGCCAAAGATCATACGGTTTCAGAAGGCAGGAGAGGACGGATAATGGGCATGCTGATCGATGGGGTCTGGCACGAGCAGGGCTACGACACGTCGAAGACCAAAGGGCGGTTCGTCAGATCAGCTTCGTCGATCCGCAACTGGATAACTCCTGACGGATCACCGGGGCCAGGTGGAGAGGGCGGTTTCAAGGCCGAACCTGGCCGTTATCACCTTTATGTTTCGCATGCCTGTCCCTGGGCACACCGCACCATGATCATGCGATCGCTCAAAGGCTTGCAGGACATGATCTCTGTTTCCGTCGTCAATTGGCACATGGGGGCGGATGGCTGGACGTTCGAACCGGGAGAGGGCGTCGTGCCCGATCCGGTCAACAATGCAGCCTTTGTGCGGGACGTTTACACGGCATCCGACAGCACATACACCGGCCGGGTGACTGTTCCGATTCTCTGGGACCTGCGTGACGGGCGGATCGTCAACAATGAATCGTCCGAGATCATCAGAATGCTCAACTCTGCGTTTGATGAAATTGGCGCCAGGGGAGGCAATTACTACCCGGAAGAGTTGCGGAGCGCTATCGATACTATTAATGAACGGGTCTACGAAACACTTAACAATGGTGTCTACAAATGTGGCTTTGCGGCCAGCCAGGCCGCCTATGACGAGAACATAGTACCCCTGTTCGCCACGCTGGACTGGCTTGAGGACATTCTATCCACGCAACGGTACGTCGCCGATGATGTGCTTACCGAAGCCGACATCCGGCTTTTTACGACACTCGTACGGTTCGACAGCGTCTATCATGGCCACTTTAAGTGCAACATTCGCCGGATCATCGATTATCCGAACCTTTGGGGCTTTGTCCGCGAACTCTATCAAATGCCTGATATTCGCGAGACGATCGACCTGCGGCACATCAAGCACCATTATTACGGCAGCCATGCTTGGCTGAACCCGTCCGGGGTGGTTCCGGTTGGGCCCGAGATTGACTTTGACGAACCGCATGGCCGCAATCCTTCGTAGGCAGCCTTAATACATCGTTGCACGCAATGATAGAGTTATTCCATTGATTGCAACTCAATGGAAATTTCACTGTGGGACTCTTGCAATCGAGAGACAGAAACGGGCCGTCGGTGCGAACGGCCAGTTTTCACGCTTGGTTACATGGTCTTACAGGAGGCAGCGATGTTGCGCGATCTCAACAATCGCTTTGTGGTGTTTGGCAGTTCGGTTACTGCTGCCCTGAGTGCACTGATCGTATTCGGCGGCCCGCTGGGTGAGCGTTCACCGGACTTGGTGCGCCAGGATCCGGTTGGGGTGCTCAGTGCCGGCTTGCAACAAAAAGTCAATGTTCCAGGTTGGATCGCCGTACCGCGCCGTTCCACCAAGGCTTATGCCGTGTCCGTGCCGGGAAAGGTGCCAAGCGGCCGGATCACCTATCGGACGTTGCTGAGCAGCGGGTCGGTGAACGCGTTCTATACGCAGGCGCTCGCATTGCACGGCTTACCGCTGATGACACTGGTGCCGGGCAATTACGCGCCGGGACTTGGTGGCGTTCATATCGCCTCAGATCCCACGACCGGCAGGGAAGTTGTGATTGTCGTGCGCAATGGACGGCATGTGCGTAAGGTTGAGATCAAGTATCGCGGTGGGCAAAGCCGTCAGATTGCTTCCACCGGCAATTTGTGATCGGTTAGAGGGCCGCAATAAGATCGTAATCTTCCGCCTCGATGACCCGGGCTTGCACCATGTCGCCCGGCCTCAGCGTTGTTTCTCCCGGCAGTATGACGGTTCCGTCGATTTCCGGCGCATCCCATTGTGAGCGGCCGATGGCTTCGCCTTCCTCGTGATCGATTTCGTCAATCAACACGTCTATCTCCCGGCCGACCTTTTCAGCCAGCAAGGCGGCTGATACTTGCTGCTGCGTTTGCATGAAGCGGTGCCAGCGTTCCTCCTTCACCGCTTCCGGCACGTGTCCTGACATGTCGTTGGCCTTGGCGCCCTGAACGGGTTCGTATTTGAAGCAACCGGCCCGGTCGAGCCGAGCTTCCTGGAGCCAGTCCAACAGAAAGGTGAAATCCTCTTCCGTTTCGCCTGGAAAGCCCGCAATAAATGTCGAGCGAACCGCAAGATCCGGACAGATTTTGCGCCAGGCCGTCAGCCGTTCCAGCACCTTTTCCTGATTTGCCGGGCGGCGCATGGCCTTCAGGACGCGCGGCGAGGCATGCTGGAAGGGGATGTCGAGATAGGG
>JANQIR010000223.1 GCA_028282065.1 Aestuariivirgaceae bacterium | reverse complement strand
CGCAGCCGAAAGCCTGCTGCGGGCTTATCTGGCAGAACACTGGAACGCACCGGACGGCGCCGACTTCTGGGTTGAGGTGCGCCGGCTTATCCGTCTTGGCGCAATGGCCCAGTTGGATGCTGGAAGATCTTAGGTCCCTGTCGCGGCGATCCTTCTCGCTCACGCCAGTCCGGCGTACGCCGGACGGCTCCGCGGGGGCGGCTGATCTAAGCGCCCTGTCGGGCCTTACGTCCCTCCACGCCACTTGACAGCCGGCGCGCGGTCGCGCTTGCCTCGCTGCGCTCGGAGCCTCCACGCCTCTTCTTAAGTCCCTGTCGCGGCTTCGCCGCTCCACGCCTCTTTTTGCCCGGTATGACGGGTGAGGTGTAGGGTTGAACCCGTGCAACAAACGCTGTCATTCCTGCGGAAGCAGGAATGACGGGTCCTTTAGGGGAACACAAACATAGGCCGTCAGGCTCGAAACCAAGGACAGTCTAACCAGCCAGTCCGGTCGCCGTCATGAAGTTGCGGTAGATCTGCCGGGAATCCCGGTTGAATGCCTCCATGGCAGTATCGGCGCCCGCCTTGAAATCTTCCAACGCGCCCTCCCCGGCCGCCTTTTCAAGCGCGGATTTATACTCCGGAATCGCACCCCAGTTCGGCACCGTGTCCGGTTCCACCTCGACATGGTACTGCATGGAAAACGCCTTGTGGCCGTAGGACATTGCCTGCACCGTGCAGGCAGGCGATGACACGAGAACAGAACACCCCTCTGGCGCTTGCAGCACTTCGGCACTGTGCCATTGCAGGCAGGCCGTCTGCGGATTAAGCCCTGTAAGGAACGGACTGGCCTTCCCGGCATCGGTCAATTCCACCTGCATGATTCCGATCTCCGGCGTCGTAGACGGGCCGACCTTGCCGCCCAGCGCTTCGGCCATGAGCTGGTGCCCCAGACAAATCCCCATGAACGGCATATCAAGCTCGGTGATCGCACGCCGGATGGCCGCCTTTTCGGGCACCAGCCAGGGATGAGCGTCTTCCTGCCAGACATCCATTGGCCCACCCATCACCCACAGCGCATCATAGCCTGAAAGGTCGGGGATCGCTTCGCCCTCATCGAGCTCAAAGGCATCCCATTCGACCCCGTCCTCGGCGAAGTACTGCCTGAAGGCACCGGGATGTTCACAGGCGATATGCTGGAAGACAGCGAATTTCATGAGATTGGCATTTCACTTTTGCGTCTGGCGTCATGCCGCAACGTAGCCAAAACCGACCGGTGGGACGGGCGTCTGAGCCCCCTCACCCTAACCCTCCCCACTTGGGGGAGGGAATCCGAACCACGCCCAATCTCCCCTCCCCCTCGTGGGGAGGGATCGGGGGTGGGAGTGGGGGGATGTAGCAATAAACTCAAAACTTCCGGTAGGCCTGTTTGAGCTGCACCATCGGATGGTTCGGCGACATCTGGAACTTGACGAGCAGTTCACGGGCCATCATATCCCGATCTTGCTGATTGTCCGGCAGCTTAACCGTGTCGGGGATACGCACCCAGCCGTTGATATTGCGGTCGAACACCGCCGGCATGCCCTCCTCGTAGCCCATGTGAACATCCTCAAGCCAGTTGAGATCGTCCCAGCCCATGAACTCCATGTAGTCCTTCAGGAAGGGCGTCACCCGGTCGTAGTCAGGCACCAGGTTCACATCGTAACGATAGCCGATATGCTGGCCGATTTCCTGTTCGCGCTCACTGTCGAGGCCTGCCGAGTCGGTCAGGAACTGATCGACATCCTTGATTTGCGAGCCCTTGTAGCTTGTACCAGCCATGGTCTTTTCCTCTTCAGATCACGGGGCCTAGGGTGCGAACCCTAGATGTGATGGTAATCCGGCACACCGACCGTATGCTCGGTTCCGGCAAGCGGCACCTGTGCCATGGCGGACGCCTCCATCGTCAAGGCCGCAAGGTCCTCCGGCTCAAGACTGTGCACGTTGGTCTTGCCGCACGCGCGCGCCATCATCTGCGCTTCTATCGTCAGGCAATGCAGGAAGTTGTAAACCCGCTCGGCGGCCGCATCCGGATCGAGCCGCTTACGCAACTCGGGATCCTGCGTCGCCACACCCACCGGGCAACGGCCCGTATGGCAGTGATAGCAAAAGCCCGGCCTGACGCCCATTTCCTCTTCGTAGCTTGCTTCCGGTATATCCTTGTTGCAGTTGAGCGCCATCATCACCGAATGGCCGATGGCGATGGCATCTGCGCCCAGCGCCAATGCCTTGGCAACATCGCCGCCATTGCGGATGCCGCCGGCATAGATCAGCGATATGTCGCCCCGCTTGCCGAGATCGTCGATGGCACGCCGCGCCTGCCGGATCGCTGCCATGCCAGGAACCCCGGTCTCTTCCGACGCCAAATGCGGGCCGGCACCGGTACCGCCTTCCATACCGTCAATATAGATGGAATCGGGATCGCACTTCACCGCCATGCGCACATCGTCATAAACGCGCGCCGCGCCCAGCTTAAGCTGGATCGGGATCTGATGATCCGTCGCCTCGCGAATCTCTTCTATCTTCAGCGCAAGATCGTCCGGCCCGAGCCAGTCGGGATGGCGCGCAGGCGAGCGCTGGTCAATACCAGCCGGTAGTGAACGCATCTCAGCCACCTGGTCGGTGACCTTCTGGCCCATCAGATGACCGCCAAGGCCAACCTTGCAGCCCTGGCCGATAAAGAACTCGCAACCATCAGCCAGAAGCAGGTGATGCGGGTTGAAGCCATAGCGCGACTGAATGCACTGGTAGAACCACTTGGACGAATACCGCCGCTCGTCCGGGATCATGCCGCCTTCGCCGGAGCACGTTGCGGTGCCAGCCATGGTTGCGCCACGCGCCAGCGCCGTTTTGGCCTCGTAGGACAGCGCACCGAAGCTCATACCCGTCACATAGACCGGGATATCAAGCTCCAGCGGCCGTTTGCACCGAGGCCCGATCACCGTCTTGGTCAGGCACTTTTCACGGTACCCTTCGATCACGAACCGGGTCAGCGTGCCCGGCAGAAACGTCAGATCATCCCAATGCGGGATCTTCTTGAACATGGAAAAGCCGCGCATCCGATAGCGGCCAAGCTCCGACTTCACGTGGATGTCGTTGATGACTTCCGGTGTGAATATCGCGCTCTGGCCGAGGATATATTTCCGCTCTTCCGCGACACGGGCTTCGCCGTTTGCTTTCTTGTCACTCATGCGCCGTTCTCCCGTCGCTTTCGGGCCTGTTACAGGATCAGTTTCTTTTCGGTCGGTTCAAGATTGTCGTAGTTCCACAGCTGCTTGCCGGCGACGATCTTCTGGAAATGATCGACACCCTTATCCGGCAGCAACTCGTACATCTTGAGTTTGCGGGCGAGCCAGGCCTTGTCCAGCTCGGTCAGTTCGCCAGGCACGGCATCAACACCGAGGTCGGCAATTTCACCGCCGACATAGATTGTGCCGTCATACATGGAATCGCCCAGGTTCTTGCCGGCATTGCCACACACGATCATACGGCCGCGCTGCATCATGAAACCGGAAAACGCACCCGTATCACCACCCACGATGATCGTGCCGCCCTTCATGTCGATGCCCGTGCGCGATCCGACCGAACCCTTGCAGACAAGATCGCCACCGCGGATCGCAGCACCGAAGGTGGAGCCGGCATTTTTCTCGATAATAACCGTTCCGGCCATCATGTTTTCCGCACACGACCAGCCGACCCGGCCGGAAATGCGCACATTCGGTCCATCGATCAATCCGACACCGAAATACCCCAGGCTGCCTTCTATGATCAGGTTAAGCCGGTTCAGGATACCAACGGCGATAGAGTGTTTTGCGCCGGGGTTCTTGATGACGATCGTGCCGTGGCCGTCTTCCATCAACTCGCGGATACGCTGATTGACCTCCTTGGCCGAGAGATCTTCGGCGTCAATCTCACCACGTTTGTTGAAATCGACATCCGTGGCGTAAGGATAGGCAAATCCCCCCTCCTCCACGGCGCCCACGTCAAAGAACACTTGCTGTGTGCGCCCGAGCAGCTGCTCGGTATGCATGCCAAGATCATAGGATGTCTGGTTCTGATCGCTTACGTCCGCCATACCCGAACCTCCTCATCATAGGGATCCCACGTGTCGATCTCGTGCGGCACGACGGCCCGGATCGACACTTCTTCCGATGCAAGGGCAACCAGGTCGTCGCTCTCGTAGAGCACCATCGGCTTGGCCGCCATGGTGTCCTTGGCCATTCCCAGGGCATCCTTGGTCGCCACCAGGTAGGTGAACACACCGTCGATCTCCTCAACCGAATTCCTCAGCGAGTCTTCCAGACTGACGCCCTTCTCCAGATTGTTGGCGGTGTAGACCGCCAGCAACTCGGAGTCGCAGTTGGACATGAACCGATGGCCCAGCCGCTCCATCTCGCGGCGCATCAGCCAGTAGTTCGTGATCTGGCCGTTATGCACGACGGCAATATCGTTATACGGATAGGCCCAGTAGGGATGCGCAGAACGGATATCGACATCCGATTCCGTCGCCATGCGGGTATGGCCGATGCCGTGCGTACCCTTCATGTCGCCGAGTTCGTAATCGCCGGAGACTGTCGAGGCATCGCCGAGATCCTTGATCAGCTCAAGAGCATTGCCGATCGACAAGATCTCCGCCCCTTCGACATCCTCGATATAGTCGGCAAGCTTCTTAAGATCACCGTCAAAGGCAATCTCGTAACGGTAGGCATACGGTGTTGCATCGTCCTGCTCGACGATCTTGGCACCCATGGAGACGATGCGTTCGTCCACTTCGGCGCGGCGCTGCTTGATCTCGTCATGGATCTTGAAACCGCTCGCCAGATCTTCCTGCTCAGCAACCTTGAACCGCAGCACGTATTCGTTGGGTTCAGGCAGTCCGTAAAGTGCAAACCCGGTCGAGTCGGGTCCGCGGTGTTTCAGCGCCTGGAGCATGGAGGTCATCTCCTGCCCGATGGCGCTGGACCCGTTTCGATGGATGAGTCCAGCTATTCCACACATGTCTTATGCGTCTCCCATCAATTCAGTAGTCATGGCAGCCGGACCAGACGGCCCGGCCAAACCGATCCGCTACGGCAGGCATTCCATGTAAGTGTCCGCGTCCCATTCGGTCACGGTAGACATGAAGCGGGCCCACTCGTCGTGTTTGTATTCGTGATAGAGGCGGTACATTTCACCCGGCATACCGCGCTGAACCACGTCATCGGCCTCAAGAGCCTCCAGCGCTTCACCAAGCGACATCGGCAGTTTCTTGACCTGTTTGCCGGCCTCCATGGCCTCGTAGATGTTGCGTTCTTCGGGCTCGCCGGGATCGAGCTTGTTGGCGATGCCGTCACCTGCGGCTGCCAGGATCGTCGAGCCCATCAGGTTCGGATTTACCATCGAG
>JANQIR010000187.1 GCA_028282065.1 Aestuariivirgaceae bacterium | reverse complement strand
TGGACAACATGGCCAACGCCATCAAGAAGATTTCCGTCCAGCGCGGCTATGACATCACAGCTTATGCCCTGAACTGTTTCGGTGGCGCAGGCGCTCAGCACGCCTGTCTGATCGCCGACAGTCTCGGCATGAAGACTGTGCAGATCCACCCGCTGGCCGGTGTTCTTTCCGCCTATGGCATGGGGCTGGCGGATATCCGTGCAAACCGGGAAATGGCAGTCGAAGACATCCTCACTGGCAAGTCTGACTCAAACCTGCAGAAACTGGCGGCAAGGCTCGAAAAAGACTCAACAAAAGAGCTGCGCGCCCAGGGCGTCAAGCAAGCCGAAACGGTCTCGCATCGGCGCGCGCATCTACGTTATTCAGGAACCGACTCCGCCCTCATCGTTCCGCTTGATGCCCATGCAAAAATGCGCAGGAGCTTCGAGAAGGCTCACCGCGCGCAGTTCGGTTTCACAACACCTGACAAGGACATCATCGTCGAAGCCGTGTCGATCGAAAGCGTTGGCGGCGGATCGCGTTTCAAGGAACCGGCCAGGCGGCGTACGGGCACCGAACCCAAGGCACTCGGCAAAACACGGATCTTTGCAGGCGGCAAGTGGCGCAGGTCACCCATCTATAATCGCGACAACCTAAGAGCCGGACAGAAGGTCAACGGACCGGCCCTGATCATCGAAGCGCACAACACGACCGTGGTTGAGGATGGCTGGCAGGCCGAAATGTCACCACGCCAGCACCTGATCCTGCAGCGGGTGAAGCGCCTGCCCAGACGTGTCGCCATCGGCACGAAGGCCGATCCGGTGATGCTGGAGGTGTTCAACAACCTGTTCATGTCAATCGCCGAACAGATGGGTGTCACGCTGGAGAAGACAGCCTACTCGGTGAACATCAAGGAACGGCTCGACTTCTCCTGCGCGGTGTTCGACCAAGACGGCCAACTCATCGCAAACGCGCCGCACATGCCGGTCCACCTTGGATCGATGGACCGCTCGGTGGAGACCATCATCAAGGCCAATCCAAAGATGAAGCCAGGCGATGTTTATGTGCTGAACGCGCCCTACAACGGCGGCACGCATCTGCCCGACATTACTGTCGTGACCCCGGTCTTCGACGACAGGAAGAAGAAGGTGCTGTTCTATGTGGCCAGCCGTGGCCACCACGCCGATGTCGGCGGCATCGCACCGGGGTCCATGACACCGCGCGCCACCGACATCAATGAAGAAGGCGTGGTCATAGATAACTTCAAGATGGTCGATCAGGGAAGGTTCCGTGAGAAGGCACTACACGATCTGCTGATCTCCGGCCCTTACCCTTGCCGCAATCCCGTACAGAACATCGCCGATCTGAAGGCGCAGGCCGCTGCCAACGAAAAGGGTGTGCAGGAGCTGCGAAAGATGGTTGGACAATTCGGCCTGGACGTCGTGCAGGCCTATATGGGCCACGTGCAGGACAATGCCGAAGAAAGCGTGCGGCGGGTGATTGATGCTCTACACGACTGCTCCTTCCGCTATGAAATGGATCAGGGAACCGTCATCAACGTCAAGATCACCGTGAACAAGAAGACCCGCACGGCAACCGTCGATTTCACCGGCACCAGCCCACAGCAGCCCAGCAATTTCAACGCGCCACGGCCGATTACCCGGGCTGCGATCCTCTATGTCTTCCGGGTGATGGTGAACGACAATATTCCGATGAATGCCGGCTGCCTGAAACCGATCAACATTGTGTTGCCGGACAACTGCATGCTGTCGCCGGAATATCCCGCCGCCGTCGTGGCGGGCAATGTGGAGGTCTCGCAGGCCGTGACCAGTTGCCTGCTTTGCGCACTGAATGCCTGCGCGGCCGCCCAAAGCACCATGAACAATTTCAACTTCGGCAACGATACCTACCAGTACTACGAAACCATATGCGGTGGCTCAGGCGCCGGAGAAGGTTTCAACGGGACATCGGCCGTCCACACCCACATGACCAACACGCGCCTGACCGACCCGGAAATTCTGGAGTTCCGGTATCCGGTGACCCTGGAGAGCTTCAAGGTCCGCCGCGGCAGTGGAGGCAAGGGCAAATGGAACGGCGGCGACGGCACCCTGCGCACCATGGTGTTCCGCGAAGCCATGGACGTCTCGCTGCTGTGCAGTCATCGTCGCGTACCCCCCTATGGACTGGGCGGTGGCGGTGCCGGTGAATGCGGAGAAAACTGGGTACGCCGCAAAAACGGCAAGAAGCAACGCCTTGAAGGCTGCGACCAGACCGTTGTGGAACCCGGTGACGCGATCATCATCAAGACACCGAGCGGCGGCGCGTACGGAAAAGCGGTCTGAACGTCAGGCCGCATCCCATTGCGGCGAGAACTCAAAGTCGCAGATCCGTTGACTGTGTGACCGCAGCGCACTAATTGCCATCATTTCGTCTTCGCTCAGTTCGAAGTCGAAGACACCGATATTCTCAGCAATCCTTTGCGGGTTGCTGGACCGTGGGATGGCGGCCACGCCGTCCTGCTGAACATGCCAGCGCAACACCACCTGCGCTGGCGTCTTGCCATATCGCTCCGCAGTTTCCACCATCGCCGGTTGGGCAAACATCTCGCTTCCCCGGAACAGCGGGCAATAGGACACCATCGCCATTCCCATATCCCGGCAAGCGCCAAGAACCGCCGTTTGATCGAGAAACGGGTGATATTCCACCTGATTGCACGCCAATGGCCGATCAGAAAGCACCGCCGCTTCGCGCAGCAATGCGGTCGGAAAGTTCGACACGCCGATGTTCCGGGCCAGGCCGCGTTCGCAAACTTCGTTCAGCGCCGTAATCGAGTCCGCCAGAGCAATGTCCTTCGACGGCCAGTGAATGAGAAAGAGGTCGACATGATCGATCCCCAGCTTGGAAAGGCTGGTTTCGGCGGAACGCTGCAGATCACCGTCCGCCAGATCAGTGTACCAGACCTTGGTCGTCAGAAAGACTTCATCGCGCGGCACGGAGGCCGCCCGCAGTCCCTCCCCAACCGCTGCCTCGTTGTCATACATGGCCGCCGTGTCGATATGACGGTATCCACAATCAATGGCATGCGCCACGAGTTGCACGGCCTGTTCGTTCTTCAACGTCCAGGTACCCAGTCCGATTGCCGGTATGTTCGCGCCGTTCGCCGCAATGCGATGCATGTGCCTGTGTCCTCCCGCTCACACCTCAGCCTGCCCCAATACCACCTTTGTACACCAGAAAACGGTCATACTCATGCATGAACAAAGTTCATGCTTCGTTCAGCGCGGCTCTCACAAAATCGCGTCACGAAGCGCTTGAACGTGCCTGTCACAGGCCTGTTACATTTTATTGAACATTGTTTGATATGAGTCTGAGGCAAGCGTTCCTATATCTGCATTATGCATTAGCGCAGGATTAATGGAGACTGGAGCCATGACGAAACTCTCAAGATTGCTGGCTGTGCTATCAGCCTTCACCTTGCTTATCGTGGCCGTGCCCGCTGAAATCGCTGAGGCGCGCGGTGGTTACGCAAACTGGTTGAAACACGGCGATATTTACCTTGTTGACGGCAAATTTGGCGCCCATAAGCAAAAATTTCGCGTCCAGGTGAAATGGCGCGGAAACCGGTTTGTCATTCAAACACCGATTGGAACTTTCCCACTGAAACGGCGGGGCGCAGGCGTTTCGTTCCGTGTGAAATTCCAGAATGCCTGGGCCAGGATCAATTGGCGCCGCAGCCGCGCAACTGTCGTTTACAAGAAGCAGCGCGGCAGCGCGAAACTGCGCAAGATCGGCAACATGTCAAAACCGGTACGCAGGGTCAAAACCAACCTGAGCAATCGCGGCTGACAAGAACTGCAAACACACTGACAAATCAGCTGCACCGGAGGGCGCTGCACTGGAGCGGGGCATCTTTTTTGCGTGCATGCACCAAGACAAGCACATGCTGTCACCGGGTTGAATTTGCCTCCGCGCCCGTGCTGAGGTATGTGCTTGATGGATTAGAGTCTGCGTACTCTGACCAGGTGCCAAAAGTCAGAACACGTTACAATTATGTCATATCGTCTTTCCGCCATCGCGAAGGACCTGCCCGCGACTGTGCCCTTTGTTGGTCCAGAAGCACAGGAGCGCGCCCGTGGCCGTCCGTTCAAAGCCCGCATCGGAGCCAACGAGAGTGTCTTCGGCCCCTCTCCCAAAGTGATAGAGGCCATAAGAGCCTCAGCCGGCGACACTTGGATGTATGCCGATCCGGAAAACCATGACCTCAAGGAGGCTTTGGCAGAGTTTCATGGAATATCGCCGGACAACATCGTGATAGGCGAAGGAATCGACGGTCTGTTCGGCTACACCGCGCGCCTGTTTGTCGAACAAGGCGCCAGGGTCGCCACATCCCTGGGCGCTTATCCGACATTCAATTATCAGGTCGCGGGCGCGGGTGGAGCAATCGCCACGGTTCCTTACCGGGACGATCACGAAGATCCCGAAGCCCTGCTCGCCCTCGCCAAGCAAATCGATGCCCGCCTGATTTTCATCGCCAATCCCGACAACCCCATGGGAACATGGCGGGATGCAGAAACCATCACCGGCATGATTGACGCTGTGCCCGATGGAGCGGTTCTTTGTCTGGACGAGGCCTATTGCGATTTTGCCCCTTCCGATGCACTGCCGCCGCTTGATGTCTCCGATCAACGCGTCATCCGGTTCAGAACATTCTCCAAAGCCTACGGGCTGGCCGGCTGCCGCATCGCCTATGCCATTGGTGAAGCGGGGCTCATTAAGAACTTCGACAAGCTGCGCAACCATTTCGGCGTCAACAGGATCGCCCAGACTGCGGCGTTGGCGGCGCTCGCCGATCAGGATTACCT
>JANQIR010000125.1 GCA_028282065.1 Aestuariivirgaceae bacterium | reverse complement strand
AAATCGCAACCGGCGGGTTCACCGTTTCGGCGCCGGACGACGTCGCCAGCATTTCGTTCAACGGGCAGAGTTTTACCGCGGCCCAGTTGTCCGGCGCATCGTCCGCTGATCCGCTGGCGGTAACGACACCGCTGGGCAACCGCCTGGACATTACCGGTTTCGATGCGGCAACCGGAAGCCTGACCTACAGGTACACTCTGCTTGAAAATGAAGACCATGCCGACGGCCAGGGTGAAAACAACACCGCACCTAACGAGTTGTTTGACAACATATCCGTCGTCGTGAACGACATTGACGGTGACACCGCCTCCTTTACTCTGCCGGTGAAAATCATCGATGACGTGCCAGTTGCCGAGAACGACAACTATTTGCTGCAGTCATCGGGAGCAGCTTCGAACGATGTCGTATTGATCGTCGACCGCTCGGGCAGCATGGGCTCGATTTTCAATCAGGTGAAACAGGCAATCGAGGACATGTTCGACACGGGGAACGTGAACTCGGTGTTCCTGGTGTCCTTCTCCAGCAGTGGGATTTTCCACGATTCCGGCGTAAACAACGGCTGGTTCACCGACCTCGACGCCGCCTTCTCCGTGGTCAATGGCCTCAACGCCAGTGGCGGAACCAGCTACGACGCCGCAATTGCCGCTTTGACGTCGAATTTCGCTGCACCGCCGCCTGGCGGCGACAAGCTGATCACCATGTTCCTGTCGGATGGCGTGCCGAATTCAGGCCAGGACATCAACGAAGATACCGGCGGTGAAGAAACCGCCCTGATCAATTTCTATAACAACAACGGCTTCGACGAGGCATTCGCGTTTGGCTTCGGCGGCATCAACAATTCAGAAAAGGCATTCCTGGAACCGATCGCCTGGACCGGGCCCGGTGAAACGGCCGATGATCCATATGACGCAGATCAGTCCAGTGGCGCCAACGATCCGAACGTCGTGGTCGTCGACAATCTGAACGATCTTTCGGCCGCGCTGGTCGATGTGGTCGCCAGTTCGATCTCCGGCAACGTCATCAATGGCGACGGCAACGGCGGTGTCGCGGACAACTTCGGTGCCGATGGCCGGCATGCGACGACCCCGATCCTGCTGATCACCATTGACGGTACGGCCTATACCTATGACGGCAGCAACATCGCTTTTGGAGAAACCGTTCTGGCCGGCAGCGTTCTGGCGGTTGACACCAATCTGGGCGGAGAACTGTTGTTCGACTTCTCCACCGGCGATTTCACCTATACAGCGCCGATTGTCACATCAACGGTCACGGAGCAGTTCAATTATGTGATCAAGGACGCAGACGGCGATGTAAGTGGCGCCGGGCCGTCTCAGGGCGTCCTATCCATCAATGTGGCCGCAGGCGGTGAACTGTCTGGTGGACTGGTGCGCGGATTGGCATTTTCGGTAGAAGAACTGCCTCCATCGCATGACTTTGACATTCAGCTTGACGACTTCGGCGACGATACCGATGGCGGTTCGTTCAAGGCTCTTGCCGGCGCCGAGCTTGCCGATGAACAGATCTATATCCTCGCAACTCCGGTACCGGCATCTGACGGTGGCGGCGACACCGTGAGTGTTGCAGACGGCGATTTGGGCGTATCCGAAGATGGCGTTGCCGGACCGGGGGAGGCCTTGCGTTTCGATATCGTCACGGAAGTCACCGGCAATGAAGGCGATATTGCAAGCCTGGGCTACGGCCGGCATATCTCCGGCACCGAGTTCCATGCGGCCGTCGACCGGATCGAAGGCGGTGAGGCGTTTGCCAGCGTATTCGTCCGCGCGGTGTCGGCAGACGACGACGTAAACTTCGATACTGACGCCGATTCCGGCAACCCGGATCCATCGGACAATGACCTGGTTATCGGCATTTCGGGCATCAGCGTTGCCAAGGCGCCGGGCAACACGACGGCAGTTTTGACCGAGACTTTTGGCGACGGTTTCGTGCTGAGCGGGCTTGAGGCTGGCGACAGTATCACGATCGAAACGGCCGTGCCGTTCAACCGGATCGAGATGACCAATGCCTCCGAACTGATCGACCCGGATACGGGCCTGCCGTTTGCAGGCGGCAACTTCGCAATTGGAAAACTCGGGGTTGATCTTCCTCAGATTATCCGCGGCACAGATGGTCAGGATTTCCTCGCCGGTACCGCCGATGATGATCTCATTACCGGCCTGGCCGGAGTGGACATTCTGACGGGGGGTGCCGGAAACGATGTTTTCGCGCTGTCGGACACGCTCTCGCATGACGTTATCCTGGACTATCAGGCAGGCGATATCGTCTCTCTGACGGACTTCGATTTCACACTTGCCAATGGCGATTTCGATGAGGCGGCTCTGGAAGAGTTCGTCCGCTATGTCTCGCCATCAGACAACGACCCGGCAGGGTTCGACCCGGACGGACTTGACGGCAACCTGTATGTTGATCCCGATGGCGCGGCCGGACCGGAGGACTTTGCACTGGCGGCACAGATCCTGAACGCACCCAGCATTCTGACTGTTTTGGCGGAAGACGGCAGCAACACCAACGAAATCCAGATTTCGTAACTTATGCCGTCTTGCTGCGGTGAACCGGCTCAGCCGGGGCCGGTTTGTTGCATTCCACCCCCTTCACAAGCTGTGCCGCTAGGCGCTATGCAAGGGTCGCGAGCAACACCGCAACCATGATACGTTTCCGGTTATGCTCGCACTCAAAGAAATTCGGCACGAGAGCACATTGCATTTAGATTGAACCGGCCTGGTCAGCATACTCTGAGGGGAGACATTTTCGGCGGCATCACCGCTGCGGTGGTCGCATTGCCTCTTGCGCTTGCCTTTGGTGTCGCCTCGGGCGCGGGACCCATCGCAGGTCTTTACGGAGCGATCGCGGTTGGCTTCTTCGCTGCAGTCTTCGGCGGCACGTCAGCACAGGTTTCCGGCCCGACAGGCCCTATGACCGTCGTCATGGCGGTTATCGTCACGGATCATGCGGGCAACCTGGCGGAAGCCTTTACCATCGTGTTTCTCGGTGGCCTGATTCAGATCTTGTTCGGCGTTTGCCGGGTCGGCAGGTATGTGTCCTACACCCCCTATTCCGTGGTGTCGGGCTTCATGAGCGGCATTGGCGTGATCATCATCCTGATCCAGACCCTGCCGTTCTTCGGACTGGCAACCGTGCCCGGCGGTCCACTGGGAGCGATCGGTTCATGGCCGGAACTCCTATCCGGCTGGAATGCTCACGCCATGGCGGTTGCTGCGATTTCGCTGGGCCTGACCATTTTCTGGCCATCGCGATTGCGCGCCTATCTGCCGGCGCCCGTCGCCGCGCTGCTGACCGGCACGTTGCTCGCCATGTTCGTCTTCACCGCCGCGCCGGTCATTGGACCTGTGCCGACAGGCCTTCCGGAATTCCACCTGCCGCAGATCGGACTGATCGACCTGCCCTCCCTCGTCCAGCCGGCACTCATACTGGCCTTGCTCGGATCGATCGATAGCCTGCTCACCTCTCTGGTTGCCGACAGCATGACGCGAACCCGGCACAATTCCGACCGCGAATTGATCGGCCAGGGGATCGGAAACATGGTCGCCGGTCTGATCGGCGGCCTGCCCGGTGCAGGCGCAACGATGCGCACGGTGATCAACGTGCGCTCCGGCGGGCGCAGCCCAGTATCCGGTGCAATCCACGCGATCATTCTGTTAGCTCTCGTGCTCGGCCTTGGGCCGCTCGCTTCGAAGATCCCCCATGCCGCACTGGCCGGCATTTTGATGAAGATCGGCTGGGATATTGTCGATTGGGGTTACATCAAGCGGATCCGCCGCGCACCGCGCGACAAGATTGTGGTCATGTTCGTGACATTCGGGCTTACCGTTTTCGTCGACCTGATCACAGCCGTCGCGGTCGGGTTGATCCTTGCCGGCTTCGCCACCTCGCGCTGGATGGAGACGGAAGAACTGAAGGGCGTGACAGCCATTGCCCTTCCCGAGGCTGATGAAGCACTGACCCGGGAAGAGCACGAAGAACTGGACAAACTGAACCATCGCATCGGAATGGTCCGGCTGCGTGGCCGTTTTTCCTACGCCTCGGCCCGCGCAATCGCCCAAAGGGCGAGCCAGGCTGCCTTGGGGCACGATGTCATCATCTATGACTTCTCCGAAGCCGCGCACATAGACACAAGTGCCGCGCTGGCGATCGAAGAGCTTCTCGAGACTGCCGAGGACGAGCTTGCCGGCGTCGTTGTCTGCGGACTATCCGGGATCGCCGACAAGACCCTGCGTTCTCTCGGCGTCTTCGACAATATTCCAGCTGGCCGCATCGTCGCAGAACGCGGCGAGGCCATCCGCATTGCCGCACAACTTATCAATGACGGGACCGGAACGCACTGACGGCAAAGTCTGTCAGGCAACGTCTGACGTACGCTTATAGCCGTGGATCCGGTCCAGCCAGTAGTTGCTGAAGAGCGGTTCGGGGATCGGGCCGTCAAACAGCGGCGCCAGTCCGGTGCGCCATTTGCGCAAGTTATCTTCGGTAACATCCAGCCAATTCTCGACAATGACCACCGGCAGGCCGTCATACAGACTGTCCAGCGATGATGTCTTCACAATGGGAATGGTTCCAAGCAGGATCGCCTCCCATGTGCGATGACAATCCAGACCGTTGCCATGCGGAGAGATTTCGAATGAATAGTCCGCATGCCTGCGCCAGACTTCATTTCGCGGTATCTGACGCGGTTCCCACGTGATGAACGATTTCAGTCGCAGTTCTTCGATTGCCTGCCTGCGTGCCCGCTTGCGCTTCAGGCCTTCCGGCGAACGCAGGAACGTATCCATGTTGAGATGGAAATTTGCATAGACCGCCAGCGGCCGCTCAAGCAGCGCAGGAAGCGCCTCACGGACAGACTTCAAGGTCAGTTGCTGGACAGCCGGTGTGGCCGGCAACCCCGTATCCGGCGCGTTTTCCGGATCGGACGGATCGAGCTTGTGGTAGTTCAGCCCGACGGGAAGCTTCACGACCCGGCCGGAGTTGGCGTATTTTTCATCCAGCTCGAAATTCTGCAAGAACCAGCACAGGATCTTGTCGCTTTCGATGATCTTCTCATAATCGGGAACATTGGTATCCACGGTCTCGCAGCCGGACACCAGAACCACCGGTGCCTGCAACCTGGGCAGGACGTCCTTGATGAAATCGCTCACCTTGCGCGCATTGACATGCACGGATGTTCCATGTTGCAGGGGCCCGAGCAACGCCGCCGGCGGCTGTTTTTGATGTGCATGCCAGACAATGTCGCACGCATCGCGTATCACCGTTGCACTCACGAAGAGATTGCCCTGTTCGGCGTCCTGTGCGGCCTGGGAGAATTCCGGAATTTGTGCCCGTTTCCGCCAGCTCCGGTCAAATGCGATCATCACCCGTTTGCGGAACGGAACGTACAGGTAACCGGTCACCCCCGCCGCCAGCAAAATGGCAATGGCGATGGTGACAACCGTTTGGGCAACTGTCGCTGACATGCAAGCTCCGACGCATTCTCAAATCCGGCCATGGTCATATACCGGCACCGGCCCCATTGGTAGCGCCAACTTGAGTGACAAGCATGCCTGGAGCGCTTCTCTGCCAGACAAAAGCAAACCGCCACACCCTTTCGGGGTATGGCGGCTGGACATGGTCGCCGGTTATTCAGGACGTCAGGCGGCCGGCTGCGGCGCGGGGCCTTCGTCATCCTTGCGAACTTCGGTGGCATCGGTTGCATCGGAAGTTTCTGCATTGCGCCGGCGCTCATCCATAAACCGCTCGAACTCCTCCTTGTCCCTGGCCATGCGCAAGCGCTCCAGAAAATCGGTGAATTCGCGCTGTTCGTCTTCCAGCCGCTGCAGCGTCTGCTCGCGGTATTCATCGAAAGCGCGGTTGCCGCTTGAGGCTTTCCAGGGGCCGCGGCCACGCCATTGCGCGTGCCTTTGACCTTTTGCCGACGTATTATGCCAGCGGCCAGGTCCGCCGGATTTCCAACATCCCATTCGTCCACTCCATATCATATAGGCAAGGATCCCCAGGCCGATCGGCCAGAAGATGATGAAACTCAGGATCATCACCGCAATCCAGGCCGGCTTGCCGTAATCGTCCAGTCTCTCTGCCAGTTGCATTTCATCCTCATGTTAATGTTTATTACATTCACATAATTGGGAGCGATCCACCTCGTTGTCAAGACGCATGCGGGTAAATTCGTCCAAGCTTGCGAACACCTGGTCCGCACGCGGCATGTGAAATCTCTCACCGCACAGAAAAAAGCCCGGTCTGTGTTCTTTTTGGCGGCACAAAATGCGCTCACACTGTAAAAGGCTTTGCGCTGTTTTATGAAATCCAATCCGTGCGAACCGGTAAGGCAGGTCTGCTTCCATGATTTTGCGAAACATTCGAACGATTGCCCTCACCCTTGTTGTGTCAACCGTCCTGGCCGCGTCCTGGGCCCTGTCCACTGCGCCAGCGCAGGCCGCCAAGGGTTCCCTGGCGCCAGACCTTGAAACCACCCGCGCGGCCATTCAGGAAATTCTCGGCAAGGACGAGCGCCTGCCCGGCCATCTGCAGCGCGTCCGCGAGGTCCTCACTGACTATTACGTTACCGGTCAGGGCCCCGTCCTGTGGGTCGGCACCTCGCGCATGTCGCCGCTGATGCAGCGACTGGAATTTGCCGATGAAGACGGCCTGAAGCGCGAGGACTATCCGGTCGACTACCTTATCGGCCTGCGCGACGTGATCAGTCCGAACGACCCGGCATCGTCCGCCTTTGCCGAGCTGACGTTTTCCGCCTATTTCCTGCGTTATGCCTCGGACCTGAAGATCGGCCGCTTCGTGCCGCGGAAGATTGATCCGAAGTTGTTCCAGACCCGGCCGAAGATCGACCTCGTCAAGGTGCTCACCCGGGTCAAGGAATACGCTGATCCCAATCAGTACCTGCGCACCGAGATCGAGCCGCAGAATGTCCAGTACCGTTCGCTGAAACCGATGCTCCGGCGCTATCGCGCGGTGGCGCAAAACGGCGGCTGGCAGAAGGTGCCCAATGGCGAGACGCTTAAACCCGGCATGAGCGATCCCCGCGTCCCGGCGATCCGGGCGCGGCTGGTGGCCTCAGGAGATCTGGCCTCCGGCACCGCGGCTGAGCCCGAACTCTATGACGACGCACTGGCCCTTGCGGTTCAGCAGTATCAGCGCCGTCACGGACTGAACGACGAGGGCATCGTCGGCAAGCTCACCCTCACCCAGATGAACATTCCGGTTGAGGAACGCGTCCGGCAGATCATCGTCAACATGGAGCGGTGGCGCTGGATGCCCGAGGACATGGGCGACAAGCACATCATGGTGAACATCGCGGCGTTTGAGTTGCAGCGCATCGTGTCCGGCCTGACGGTCGAGCGCAAGCGCGTTGTGGTCGGCAAGACCTATCACCAGACGCCGGTCTTCTCCGAGGACATGAAATATCTGGAGCTCAACCCGACCTGGAACGTGCCATACTCCATCGCCACCAAGGAGATGCTGCCCAAGCTGAAGCGCAACCCCAACGCACTGGGCAGCAGCTACGAACTGCTTTCGGGCGGCCAGGTGATTTCCTTCAGTTCGGTCGATTTCAACCAGTACAGCCGGGGGAACTTTCCGTACCGCATCCGCCAGAAGGCCGGCGACAAGAACGCGCTGGGCCAGGTGAAATTCATGCTGCCCAACAAGCATGCGGTCTATCTGCACGATACACCGTCGCGGAACCTGTTTGCCCGCGATGCCCGTGCCTTCAGCCATGGCTGCGTACGGGTGCATGAGCCGGTCGACCTGGCCGAAACCATCCTCCGGCAGGTGCCGGGCTGGGACCGCGCCCGGATCGACGCGGTGCTCGCCTCGCGCAAGAATACGCGGGTGAACCTGGTGGAGCACATTCCGGTGCATATCGTCTATGCCACGGCCTTCCAGGGCGAAGGCGGCACGGTGGAATTCCGCCCGGACATCTACGGCCGCGACAAGAAGCTCTACCGCGCCTTGTTCGCCCTGCCGACGAGCTGATCGAACCGGCATCTACCGCAACCCGACAACCGTCATCCCGGACCAGTCGAGGCGTCAGCCGAGACGCCGATCCGGGATCCAGTTGGGTAGTTACACCAAGCCTATGACTCACATCTAGATTCCGGCCTTCGCCGGAATGATGGACGCGTTGCCATTCGGTGACTTCTTGACGTCGTCAACTTTGCGTTATAACAATTGTTATAACAATGCTCGCAACGCGGATGAACGAAGGGCCTGTGTCCAATGAAGCTCAAACTGACCCGGGTGGGCAACTCCGTCGGCATGATCTTGCCGAGAGAGGTGCGCGACAAGATGCGGGTGTCGAGCGGCGATACGGTCTATCTCACCGAAACGCCGGAGGGCTATAGCGTCACGCCTTACGATCCCGAGTTTTCGCGGCAGATGGACACCGCGCGCAAGATCATGAAAAAGCGCCGGGCAGCCCTGCGTGAACTGGCGAAATGACAGGGTTCGTCTGGATCCTGAAGGACGTCCTGCTTGCCATCCATTCCGAACAACTTGCCGAACATGGCGGCCGCCAAGGCATCCGCGATGAAGGCATGCTGGATTCGGCGCTGGCACGGCCCCGCAACCTCGCCGGCTATGACAGCGGCGCCGATGTCATGGGGCTTGCCGTGGCCTATACATTCGGACTGGCGAAGAACCATCCGTTCGTTGACGGCAACAAGCGGGTGGCTTTCGTCGCCGGCGAGCTGTTTCTTGCGCTCAACGGATATGAGCTGACCGCCGGCGACGCGGACTGCGTGATGACGATGCTGGCCGTTGCTGACGGCTCAATGCCGGAAGAGGCCCTGGCTCTATGGTACCGGGAGAATTCGGTCAGGCAAGTGTAGCCGGGGGCTGCCACGTTCTCAAACCCTCTCCCCTTGCGGCAGAGGGTGCGACCCAAGCCCCATCCTCCCCTAGAAAAGGGGAGGATCAAGGTGGGGATTGATGGTGGGTGTGTTCATCTGCGGCGCCTGCGACAGTCACGTCATGCCGGGCTTGACCCGGCATCCAGTCGGGCGGTTGCGCCAAGCATATGAGTCACATCTGGAATCCGGCCTTCGCCGGAATGACGGACGTGTTGTTCCCCCCCCTCCACGCCTCTTGGTTACCCTGTATGACGGGTAGGAGTTGGCACACAAGACAACGCCTAACGGGGACTCCTAACTCGGGTTGCTGGGAAGTGTTTTCCCGCTAGTAGGCGGAATAATGGCGATCAGTTCTTTAACCGCGTCCTTGTCGATCCGGCTGTCCTTCCACCTGTCCGGCGCCTTGCCGTTTAGTGGAAAGTCAAGCAGCTTCATGACGTCTTTACCGGATCGGATATCCTCAACCCATTTGTTTGCGTCTTGCGTACTCACCCCTTCAATTTCTGACTTGTCAGATCCATCATGAATTCGTGCCAAAAGCGCGGGCCACTTCGACAGGGTCGTCCAAGTACTCGGCCATTCCGTCATCAGGATAATCCATAGCACCAGCTGCCGCCAACGCTGAGTATCTGGCTGAACTCCAAGCTGTAAGCGCGCGACCTCCTGAAACAGTCCTATGGAGTTGATGATACGCTTTATCTGACGGGGGTTTGCTGGCAGCACGCTCGAGATGGGTTCAAGCCGATGCTTGGTGGCTTGCTGCACCTGTTCATCCGCCGCCGATCGTAGCGCTACCTTGCGATCAACTGTCTTGGCAATGCCTTCCTTGACTTCGTCACTGACCCCTGCCAGTTCATCAATGCGCTGGCGGAGTTGAGCCGCACGCTCGTCCCTCTTAACCGGATCCTCGGTTTCCTCCAGAGTCGTAATCTCGTCTCGCACATCATCCGGCAAACGGTCCTCGGAACCGCCTTCGTCAGCGTGGACACCGAGTATCTTCCTGACATAGGTAGACCGTTCATCATCCTGAACATCGGGCAGCACGAGCGACAACTGAATGGCCTTTTCGACAAATCGGCCACCAAAAGAGTGTTCCGGGCCGACGTCGATCTCCTTCATCGCCTCGTGAGTCTCGGCAAACGCTTTCTCGATCCAGTCGCGATCACCAAGAAGAAGAAAGCAAATCCTCGGACTCCTGAGGATCGTCTGCATGCCACGCACAAGTTCGACGACAAATTCAGGGTTGCAGCGGTCAATGTCATCGACAACGACAAGCACCGGCCGTCCAGTGCGCGTCATTGTCTTTGCAAAATGACTGCGGAATCGCTCCAGTGGGTCACCCGATCCCAATGAGAAGTTCTTGGCTGCCAATGGTGTGCCTGGCAACAGAGATTCGCTGATTGAAGTCACCATGGCCCAAACGACGGAAGCGCCGCCAACGATGAGGGGTGTTCCCGCCGGTAAAATCTGCGGCAAGTCACCGAACGGAAAGACCCACATGAGCAGACCAGCAATACCAAAAACAACGATGGCAACTAAGAGGCGTGCCTTGAACTTGGGATTGAAAAGCCGCCACCAAAACTCACGCCACCAGCATCGGATCAACGTCCAATACCTTACAGCCCAACTGCTCTTGCAGTCTGTGAGGGGAGGTACGATACCGGTATCTTTGTGATCCCAGGTTCCCGTTCGAATGCTGTGAAAGATCTGCTTGTAGATCGCCTGATAGAAGCACCACCAAGGCGGCTCGACATGCTGATGCTGCCAGGCATTGAACGTTACGATAAACCATGGCCTGTGAAATGCGGCCGGCCATGAATTTGGGTCGTTCAGTGGAATGTCCTTAAGGAACTGCGGCGGCTGCTTGTGGCGATACGGATTGAGAATGGCCGTCAAATAGTTGGCAAAGCTGGTCTTACCGCCGCCCCATGGGGCATCGATGTGGACGACAAAGCTCGGCTCGCTATCGGCAATCGGCGTGGGGCTTGCCCGTTTGCTATCAATTGCACCTCTACCATTCATATCGTTCCATATACGATTCAGGCGGGCAGCGAGCATGAATGCCAGATCAGCACGGCCAAGATGATCCTCATATATCTCCGGCGCATCGCCGATAAGCGGCACCTCACCTGCGTCCAATTGGACAGACGCCTGCCCAGGCCGCAGACCCTTGCGTCTCTTCTCTTGAAGCAATGCATGGATCGCCACCGCTACCTTGACCGGCATCCGATAAAGTGAGAAGTTCCAAGCTGGCGGCGACAGACCGGACGCTTCTATGACCTCTTCTCTGCCAATTGGTTCATCGTCGTAGAACTCAGCGGCCTTCGTTAGAACACGCCTGGTTCCATCATCATCTCTAGGCACTTCGGTCGAAACGACAGTTCCTGTTCCGACAATGCCTCCACGATCACGGCCCTCTGTCACCGACCTCCAGTAAACGACGGCATCGCCCGGGCGCATTTGGTCGATGTTTGCCTTTCCGATCCTCCAGGGAACTTCGCTTTCGGGACCGATAGCCTTCACCCAATCTGCCACCTTGTCATCGTCTTGAGTGAATTGTGCCAGCCAGACAAGCTGATCCGCCGATGCTCGTTTAGTTGGCGATCGTTCCGGTTGCCATCGGACGGGCTCGCCAACTGCAAACTTGGCGATATCCGCGGTCACCCGGTCGGGACTCCTTTCCCAGAACTCAGGTTCCAGCTTCGAAATCGCAATGGTCAATTCTTCGCCGAAGAAGTCTTCTGACTTTCCCCCACGAGTGTTTGGCAAAAGCTTGCGATACCATTCCAGCCAAACGCCCCATGAGCCATCCCTCACCAGCTCACTGGACTGAAAACCATCTAAGACATTGCGTACCAGAGGCGGCAGATTGGCATTGTAGCGGCTGTCCTCTCGAACATCGTACAACCAGAGCGGTTGCCGTATAAGCTGCAGACCTTGGTTCTCCCGTAACCAGCGCGCATCATCTGTTATTGCCTCCCATGAGGAACCTTCGCCCGGTGCCCCACTTCGTGGGCCAAACTCGATCAGGTCAACAGGATCCTTGGCGACGTCAATCGCTCTTTGGGCAGCATCAATCGCCGAGACACACTCGGATTGGCCTGCATTGATTAACATCGGCAGGCTGAAAGGTCCCGTGCTGCCGAGTTCCAGCGTTTCAGCCGCCCGGGTGGCAAAGTTCGTCAGGTCATGTTCTGGATAACGAGCGGCCGCCCATGAGACAAAGCAGGCGCGCAAGACGGGAAGCACGATATGCTCGCTGGCATTGTCAGTCTCACCCTTGCCGTCGGGATCGAACAACCGAAACACCAAAGGCAGCATTCGAAGCGCCTCTCGGGCAGACAACACAGATGTGTAGTGCTCCGGCTTTTCCTGAATCCAATTGACCAAATCCGCATTTGAGGTCAAATTTTCCAAAAGTATTTCCGCCGTGAGTTCAATGGAGCAAAAACAAACTTAAGACGGTGCAACAAGAAACACCAGTCGCATCGTCCGTTGAATTTCGCGCAGCTTAACGGGTTGGGCAAATTTTCTTACCCCTTCCCTCCCGCAGCACTTCCACCTATAAGTGCAATTGGAATCGGTGCACAGCCGATTCTGGGGCCTAGAAACCCCGCCAACAGCGGTTGGTACCGACCGTACAATGGTGCCTCCTCGACCTTATGGCCGGGGAGGCATTGGCGCATGTCCAGGGCTTCGGCCTAAAGGCCAATGCGGCCGTCTGTTGGCGGCTTTCTAGCTCCCCGGCTGCCAGAGGGCGCGTGCTTTCAGCCTGCCTTCGGGCAGCCGTTTTCACATTGGAACGGTTGCAACCCCAGGGGAGAAAACCACATGACACGTAAACCGTCTTATCAAGGTCTGATCGAAGAACAATGGATCGGTGTCGATCCGGCAAAAATGGCACTAAGCCTGCTAAATGGCTTTGGCCGCGAGGCTGCAGCCGAGTGTCTGCTGCGGGCTTATCTGGCAGAGCACTGGGGCGCGCCGGAAGGCACGGATTTCTGGCTGGATGTGTTCCGGCGGGTCCGGTTGTGCGCGGCCGCCCAGTTGGACCCTGGAAGATCCTAGGTCCCTGTCGCGGCGATCCCTTTCGCTCACGCCAGTCCGGCTTGCGCCGGACGGCTCCGCGGGGGCGGCCAATCTAAGCGCCCTGTCGGGCCTTACGGCCCTCCACGCCACTTGCTGGCCGGCGCGCGGTCGCGCTTGCCTCGCTGCGCTCGGAACCTCCGCGCCTCATATTGCCCGGTATGACGGGTGAGGTGTTGAGTTGACCTCACGCAACA
>JANQIR010000084.1 GCA_028282065.1 Aestuariivirgaceae bacterium | reverse complement strand
AGCAGCTTCGCCAGTGCGTCGTCACCCGTCAGGCGGGTTGCCTGCAGGGCATATTTCTGGGCATCCTTCAGGTCACCAGCGCCAACAGCCACGAGACCTCTGGAAATCGCCTCCAAGCCGCGTTTGCGCCGTCTCAGCCGGAAGAAATCACCGATTGCCCCGGGCGTTCCAAGCACCCAGGTGACCAGCGCCCATATGAAGACAAGCAGCATGATAAGGATCGCCAGGCCGACCAGCACAAGAGCAACCGGAAGATCTTCAATGCGATACCCCAGCCAATTGACGGTCAACGTGCCGGGATGATCCGCCAGCCAGGCAAAACCGGCGGCCAGCAGGGCCAGGAGTGCAAAACGAATGACAAGCTTGATCATGGGACGCGCGCCTACCGGTTGTTAGTTTGATGCCGCCGATACGGCATTGAGGACACCGGCCGTCAGCTTCGTCAGGGCCTTGCCGGCTTCTAGCCTGACCTCAGCCTTTTCAAGCCAGACCTTTACCGCATCGGGCCGGGCGTGCTTTTCACGTTGCAGACGCGCAACGGCCTCCGCCAGACCGCCGCCGTCCAACGCGGCCACCGCCTCTTCAAGAGCTGCCTGCCAGTCGGCATCTTCAATCCGGCGAATTTTGACGACGGACGTGAATTTCGACTTCAGCGTTCCAAGGACGCCCAGCTCGGCCTGGGAACCCTTGGCATCCGGCTCGGATCCGGTATGGACCTTGGCCATTTGCTTCAGATCCGCCATCAGTTGATCTGCCGTAGCCACACCCGCCGCCGCCGGCCGCAAACCATCCAGCCCGGTCAGGTCCGGCGCAATGGCCGCCAGCGCATCCAACTCCCTGGCAAACGGCTCACCGGCGGCAAACTTCACACGAACAGCCTCAAGGCCTTCCGCCAGTCTCACCGGTTGGCTGTTCCGCGCCGCCCGGCGCTCGGCAACAAGCCCGTCCAGTGATGCTTTGAGTTGCGCGACCTGCCCGCGCAGGCTTCCAAATTCTTCCATAGCCACAGCCGGCCCGGCCGCTTTGGCAGTGGCGGACACCTCATCGATACGCGCGCTAAGACCGGTCAACTCAGAGGTCAGCGCCTCCAGCTTCACCCGCAAAGCCGTATCGCCGGCTTCCGCCCCTTCAGATTTCGCCGCATCATCAACCGCCTGACGCAGCTGCGTTGCCTGCTCATTAGCCTTTTTCGCTGTTTTGTCGACCTCGCGGAGCTGTGCGGCCAGGCCATCCAGCCGCTCACCGATCTTGCCAGCTGTAGCCTCCAGATCGGCCGGACTGACCGCATCTCTAGACGTCACAGCGCCGGACAGCCGCGCGAGATCGCCCTTGACCGCCTCAAGACCGGATCGAACACTGCCTATGGCCTGTTCGCGGACCTTTGCCGCACTTTCCAGCGCCGCAACGCGCTGCGACAACGCTTCGATCTGTTGATTGACCGGACCGGCAAGATAGGTGTTGGCATAATGCCGGTAGGTCCACGCCCCGGCCCCACCCGCTGCCAGAAGCGCTATGAGGCAGGTCGCTATCACCAGGCGCTTGGATGAACCTTTCTTGCCGTCGCCGGCCGCTGCTCCGGAAGGTTGGGCCGGATCTCCTGGATCCTCTTCAGGCTTGGCGGTTGCACCGTCATCCGCTCTTGATGATGAATCTCCGTTTGCACTGGCCGCATCCGCGCCGGCTGACGCCTCACCCGTGTCCGCAGCACTTTCAGACACTTCCGGTTCTGTCATTCGCCCGGCACTGCCGGCATCTTTTTGATCTGAACCATCTGATCTGTGATCTGCGGCCTTGCCGCTCCCGGCCTTGCCCGCAGCGTCACTGGCAACCTCTTCCGCCTGAAGCTCGATGACCGGTGGACGGGTTGCAGATTTCTTTCTTGCCGCAGTTTTTCGTGTTCGCCTTGCCATTCGCTATGCCTGTTGACCTGTTTGCACCACTTCACCGCCACGCCCTGTTGCACCCCCGAAAACCCGGGACCTTGACCCTAGGCCATCCTGGATCTATGGACCAGAATTCACTGCGCCGCACCGATCAATTCACACATTGCGGCATCGTCCGCCCGACTGCTGACGAGAACCGGTGCGTCCGGCAGCCTCGCGCGCACCACATTTGCTACATTGTGCGACAGACACAGGTGTTTCAGACCCGCCGCTTCTCCTGCAAGACCGGCCGCCGATGTCAGATCACACCATATCTTCGCCGAACGTGGCGAATACAGCACAACACAGCCTGTACGGCGATTTCTCAGGCAGGCTTCCACATGCAAGTTCAGCATCGCACTGCGCACTGCTTCATAGAGCACCACCCTGTCGACATCAAAACCCTTTTGCTGCAAGACCCGCTGCAGATCGCCTGTCGTCTGCGCACCGGAGGCATAAAGCAAGGCGCCCGCATCCGGGCGGAAGGTCCGTATGGTCTCCGCGATCAAGGCGTCGACATCTCCATCGGCCTGTATGATCCGGTCAAAACCGGCATCACGCGATGCAGCCGTCGACGCAGGTCCGACGGTGACCGCCGGCAGCCCGGCCAGCCATGACGCATCAGTCCTGCCTGCCAATGCCCTGGCGCCATTGGCGCTCGTCACCAGAACCGCCTGATACGCCTTCTGGTCAATGAAGACACTGTGGCGAAACACGATCTCTATCAGCGGACTTCGAAACACTTCAAAACCGGCAGACGCCGCGCACTCACAGATAAATGCCGAATCCGGCGACGGCCGGGTTACGATCAGGACCGGCGTCATGACAGCTGCAGTTTGGTCCCGGCCATCTTGCGGATTTCGCTTGCAGCATCGCGCCCCATCGCTTCGGCATCCGCGGCCGGCCCGGTTCGTGACGCCGCAAAGCTCTCGCTGCCGTCCAGCGTCAACGCCATCGCATGCAGCGAAACCGAATCGCCTGAAAGCGTGGCATGCCCGGCAAGCGGTGTCCGGCAGGATCCATCCAGTTCCATCAGAAAGCCTCGCTCGGCCGCAACGGTAATTTCCGTTTCACGATGGCTGAGCGGCTGCAAGGCCGACGCCGTGCGTTCGTCACCATCGCGGATCTCGATACCAACGGCACCTTGCGCCACTGCCGGCAGCATACGCTCGACATCCACAGCTTCGGTGATCTCGCACGCCAGCCCAAGCCGGTTCAGACCCGCACACGCAAGGAAGGTCGCATCGGCCTGGCCGGCTTTCAGTTTACGCAGCCGTGTATCGGCATTGCCGCGGAAACCCACCACATTCACATCCGGCCGCAGGTGCTTGATCTGCGCAACACGACGCACTGAAGACGATCCGACCGTCGCGCCTTCCGGCAACTCGTCAATCCCGCCACACACGGTGCTCAAGAAGGCATCCCGGCTGTCTTCCCGCTCCAGCAGACAGGCCATAATGAGCCCATCCGGCAATTTTGCAGGCATGTCCTTCATCGAATGCACGGCCAAATCGATGCGCCCATCCAGCAGGGCGTCCTCGATCTCTTTTGTGAACAGGCCCTTTCCGCCGATATCGGCCAGCGGCCGGTCGCGAATACGATCCCCCGTGGTCGTGATGACGACAATCTCAGCCTCGTCCGGCGCAAGTCCGTGCGCGGCAATCAGCTTGTCGCGTGTTTCATTGGCCTGCGCCAGCGCCAGCGGCGAACCCCGTGTGCCGATTTTAAAACGTGATGATGTCACCCGGAATGCCCCAGACGTACTGCTTGCCGGCCTGAACAGTCAGGCCATGCGTGGATGCACACGTTAGACCAATTCACCCGGCTGTGTCATCGGTCCTGTCATTTGCGGAAGAGCTATTGTCGGCACTGGAAAATGTCTGATCCAACAAGGCCAGAGCCGCCTTGAGCTTGGAGGTTTCAGGCTCCGCGGGCCGGGATTGATCAATGGCGTTTGCGCTATCTGCGCTGGCGTTTGCGCTATCTGCGCTCCGTCCGTCATCTTGTGGATCGCACTGAGGCTCCGTTGCCTCTAGATCCCTGTCCACACCCTCACCATCGTGCTGTCCGGTATCATCGCAGGGCGGCTCGGTTTCTTCGGCAATGACTGATGCCGCCGCCTCGTTCGGCGCCAATTCACCCGGGCTTTCCCCGCCGTCGACAGCGGCTCCACTGTCGCCGCCACTATCAGCAGCATCAGCGGATAGGGTCTCATCGTCCGGTTCCGCTGACAGAAGATCCTCCGGCAGGAACCGGAACGGCACTTCTTCGTGCCCCTCAACCTCCGGCTCTGGCCTAGGAACAAACGGCTCAACTTCGCCGGGCTCAGGCTCGCCGGCATCACCTTCCCCGTGATCACCGGACATATCAGCGGGTGCCGGCATATCAACCGTCTGGACCGGTTCTGGAACCGGACGGTCGCCAGTGTTCGGCGCCTCCGCCAGACGTTTGACTTCAAACGGTGCACCTTCAGCGGCCGGCAGGGCATTGAGGATGACGTCGCCCTCATCACTCACTTCCTTTTCCGTGAGTGCTTGCGCCTGACTAACCGCAACAGAGGGGTCGAAAACGAACTCGCCCTGCTTCTCGAACCGTGGCGCCGCCGTTGTCATGGATTCATCCCACGGCCGGTCGAGACACGCCTCTCCGAACAGGTTGCCCTGCATGTAGTCCACGCCCCAGGAGCGCAGCAGTTCGGCATCCGCCATATCCTGAACCCACTCCGCGACAATCTTGAGGTTGAACTTCTTGGCAAGATCGATCAGCGAACGCACGAAGTACTGGTTGTCACGGTTTTCCGAGAGCCGTTCGCAGAACGACCCGTCGATCTTCACCATGTCGACATTCAGCACCTTCAGGTTCCGGAATGATGTGTAACCGGCACCAAAATCATCGATTGCAACCGAACATCCCAGCTCCCGCAGCGAAGCAATGAAGCGTGTCGTCTCTTCCAGGTCATTGAGCGCGATGGTCTCGGTAATCTCGACCACGATGCGGCTGGCCACCTCAGGAACTTCATTCAGCATTTCGGTGAGCTGGCAGAACCAGCGCGGGTCCGTTGCGGTGATACCCGAAACGTTCAGGCACAACTTGACGTCGGGATATTCCGTTAGCGTTTCGATCGCCAGCTTGATCACTGTGCGGTCGATCAGCCTTACCAGGCCCAGCTTTTCGGCAACTGGAATGAGATGCGCTGCGGCGACAGAATCGCCATCGTCGCAATTCATCCGAAGAAGAGCTTCGTGCATCGCGATCTTGCCTGTTTGGGCATCAACAACCGGCTGAAATGCCAGAGTAAGCCGGTCATGGCGCAACGCAGTCACAATTTCGGAAGCACAACGGGCATTCAAGCTCCTGACAGAAATACGTTCCTGCGATGGCTTGTAGCCAATGAACCCGTCACCCGGCAGCCGCCGTGCCTCGGCAAGCGCCTCTTCCGCGCGCGCCATGGCCGCGTTGGGCCCGCCGGCATATTTCGGCAATATCAGCCCGCCGATAGACAGCATCGCCCAAACCGGTCCACGATCCGTCTCAATGACACTATCGCGTGCCACAGCCAGAAACCGCTCTGCGGCAATCTGCAGTTCTTCTTCTGTGCACTTTGACAGAATCAAGCCGAACTTGCTGCCTGAATACCGCCCTATGGCATCTCCCGTCCGCACGACCTGCCGTAAACGCCGTCCCACCGAAATGATCACGTCGTCGGCAACATCGAATCCGTAAGCATCGTTGACGACAGCCAGATTGCTGATTGCTGCAATTAGAAAGGCACACGGCGTATCATTGTCTTGCGCTTGGGAGATGGTCTCGCCAAGAGCCTCGGCCATGCGGCCGCGGTTCATCATTCCCGTCAGCGGATCGCAGTTTCCAAGGAAACGCAGATGCTGGTCGCGGGCATAGCGATCATCAATGCGCCGCACCATGCCCAACACCTCGGCGGGTTTGCCGTCACTACCGGCAAACCATCGTCCGCAATCCTCAACCCAGACGGCTTGGGTTCCATCTCTTCCGCGCGGCCGGAACTGATATTCAATTGAAAACGGCACACCATCGCCATCATCCAGTACGGCGGACCGCATCACGGTCTCGAACCGGCTGGTGAAATTGTCCGGGTCGATAAGGCTTGCAAAGCCGCGGCCCGTTTGCATGAGGTTCTTGTCCGCGCCGCCCAGGAACTGCGCCGAACCTTCACTCCAGGAAAGCGCATCCGACGCAATATCCCAATGATAGGCACAATCGCCAACCGCGATCACGGCTCGCCGGATACGTTCCAGCTCATCTAGGTTTCCGTCTTTACCCATCGCCTGCAGGGCGTGGCCGGAACCGGCGGCCTGCAAGCTTGCAACTTGGCCGGGCGATAGGGGGTCGGTGCCGTTTGCTTTGGCATCTGAAGTCACAACTATTGACATGGCACGCTCGCTAGCGGCTGGTACACACTCACATGAGACCGTCAAGCTAAGCGTCAATTCTTAAGAAAATTGCAAAAAACGCCTCATTCCTTTGCCCGGTTTTACCGATACCAACATCGATCACCAGCCAAGCGCAGCACCGTCCTTGCGATGGTCGGACCCTCCCGTCAATGTGCCGCGTTCCCGATCAATCCGGATAATTTGCCCGCCACCCCAAGGCTTTGCAGGCCGTTCGACCGTATGGCCGCGGCGAACGAGCCCTTGCACCACATCGTCCGAAATGGTCGTTTCCACACCCAAAACGCCTTTGTCGTGAAACGCTCTGGGGAAATCCAGCGCCGCCTGCGGATCCATGCCGTAGATGTAACTGTTCACCATAATCGCAACATGCCCCATCGGTTGATAGTTGCCGCCCATCACGCCAAACGACATCTCAACCTGTCCACCGTTGCGCACCATGGCCGGGATGATCGTATGCAACGGCCGCTTTCCAGGCCCGATGCAGTTCGGGTGCCCGGGCACGGTTACAAAGCCGGACCCACGATTTTGCAGGTTAACGCCCGTTTTCGGCGTCGTGATGCCGGATCCGAAATCGTCAAACACCGAATTGATAAAAGACACCGCCATGCGATCCTTGTCGACAACGCTCAGATAGACCGTATCGGAGCCAACCTTTGGCACGGTGTCCTGCGGTTCCGGCACAGCGCGGTCCATGTCGATCATCGCGGCAAGCGAGTGTGCCGTCTCGTCACTGAGAAGCGCTTCGACGGATACATCGCCATGGCCTGCTTCCGCCACATGCCGGTCGCGCAGGACCCAGGCCAGCCTGACCGCTTCGACTTCCAGATGCCGGCGCTCGACGCTGTCCGGTGCGTATCTCGCCAGATCGAACGCCTTTAGAACATTCAGCGCGATGAGTGCGGTGATACCCTGCCCATTGGGTGGGATCTCTATCACCTCACGCCCGGCAAACGTGCTGGATATGGGCTC
>JANQIR010000038.1 GCA_028282065.1 Aestuariivirgaceae bacterium | reverse complement strand
AGCGCAGGCTCATCCACTGATCGTCATCGTCGGTCAGCGAGAACACGCCCTCATTGGGCCGGTCGCTGTCGGGCAGGAATTTGCCCAACGCATCGGTATATTCGAACATCGGCGTTTCCACCGGATCGAAGCCGTACAGCTCGAACACCTCGCGGATACTGGCGAGCATGGCATCTGTGGCGCGGATATCGTCGGCCGAACGGTCGATGAAACCGCGCGGCAGCCGCGCCTTCGGCCGGTTGGGTTTGTTCTTCTTTGCCATCGCTATTTCCGGTCCCGGCAAGTGTATGGGACCATCCAGTCCGGTGAAAACGCATTCGTCTTGGGCGAGCCCGCGCAATGCTCTAGCCGAACCACCGCCCGGGAGCAAGATGCGCAACGGTGCACCTGCGGCATTGACGTCGGGGAATTTTCAATATAGAACATATCGTTCTTTATAACGAACGGCAGACCGGGGCCGATTTCAATGCAACTGTGCGAACAGACCCAACCAGTTCCCGATCCAGCGACGCTCAGCCTGTTATCGCGGATCAATTCGGCATGCAACATCATTGACTTGGCGCTGCAGCATGCGCACCGGCCGATCGTGACGTCGAAATTCGGGCCGTATTCTGCGGTTCTGCTGCATTTGGTGACGGAAGTCCGTCCGGGTATACCGGTGGTTTGGGTGGACACCGGCTTCAATACGCGGGCCACCCAGGCGCATGCGGCGCGATTGTCGGAGATGTTCAATCTCGATCTCAGGGTCTACCGGCCGGAGCCTGAATGGAGCGGCTTTGTGCCCGATGTTGACGAACCGGCGCATCAGGAATTTACCGAACGGGTCAAGATCGAACCATTCGGCCGTGCCTTGCGTGAATTGGCGCCGGATGCGTGGATCACTGCCGTGCGCGGCGATCAGACGGACCACCGCCGCAGCCTGGACCTGTTTCAAACCTCCGGTCACGGCGTGTTGAAGGTTTGCCCGCTGCTGGACTGGAGCCAGAAGGACATGGACGGTTACCTCTCCCTGCAGCAGCTACCTGCCGAGCATGACTATCATGACCCGGTCAAGGCGGGCCCGCGCCGCGAATGTGGGCTGCATTTGAAGTATTGAGAAGGCTGGCTTGACGCACATCTTCGTCATCGTCGTTCCTCGCCTCTTGGTTTAGTCCCTGTCGCGGCGATCCTTTTCGCTCACGCCAGTCCGGCGTAAGCCGGACTGGCGTGAGCGTTAAAGATCTGCCTGACAGGGACTTGAAGATCTCCGGCCTGACGGCCTGACTACTCCCGTACAACCTTCTGTTCCTGTTCGCCGAGCTTGTCGATACCCAGTCGCATGATGTCGCCTTCCTTCAGGAAACGCGGCGGTTTCATGCCCAGGCCGACACCTGCCGGCGTTCCGGTGCAGACCAGATCGCCCGGGAACAGCGTCATGTGTCTTGAAAGATAAGACACGATATGATCGACATTGAAGATCATGTTCGCGGTCGTTCCATCCTGCATCCGCTCGCCATTGACCTCGAGCCACAGCTTGAGCCTTTGCGGATTGCCAACCTCATCGGCGGTCACCAGCCACGGACCAACCGGCCCGAACGTGTCGAAGGACTTGCCCTTCGTCCACTGACCGCCATGCTCGATCTGGAATTCACGCTCAGACACATCGTTCACGATGCAATAGCCTGCGACGTGATCCAGCGCGTCCTTCTTGGTGACGTTCTTTGCCTTCTTGCCGATAACGAAGCCAAGCTCGACTTCCCAGTCGCCCTTCACGGATTTTCTTGGAAGAACCACATCGTCGTTCGGGCCGCACAGGCAATTGAGCTGCTTGGTGAAAATGATCGGTTCTGCTGGGGCGTCCGCGCCGGTCTCTTCGGCATGGTCCGTGTAGTTCAGGCCGATGGCGATAAACTTCTGCATGCCGACGATCGGTGGGCCGAGCCGGCGTACCTTCTTGACCAAGGGAAGCTTCGAGGTTTTCAGCTTTGCAAGCTTGGCCATCTTTTTCGGTTTCAAGATGTCCGGCGTAACATCGTCGATGACGCCGGAAAGGTCACGCACCTGTCCGTCCTCGTCAAGCAATCCAGGCAGTTCGCGGCCAGGCCGGCCGTAGCGTAGCAGTTTCATTGTTCTCCGCCCCGAGATTGTTGGTGCCCGGCGCTTGTATGCCAGACTGGTTGATAGCCGCGCGCTAAGATGCCGGTGAACACCGCGGGAGTCAAAACGTACACCTGCAAATTTTCATCGTATGGCTCAGGCGGACCATAGCCCGCATGGCTCCAGCGCAACAAATGCCCGTCCCGCAACGCATGGCATTCCCCGTCTTTGAAGACCATCGTGCCGTCCGGCAGGCTGCCGGCCCTGGCCTGATACCGACGCTTGCCTTTGTCCTCGTCCAACCGGTCGGCATGTACGATCCGGTCGAACACCCCCGCGGGCAGGCGCTTTTCCAGTCCCGCTGAGCGGGCATGGAGGTTGAGGAATGTCGTTGCCGCGTGGTGGCGGCATTCAAAGCACGGCCGGTGCCCCGCCGCCAGTGCGGTCACCTCGTCGAGGAAGAACAGCTCCGTGTATCCCGCACCCATCACGACGCGATGGCGGTTCTTGAAGTCCAGCCGGCAGGAAATCCAATGTCGCGAGGTCCAGCGCCGCGTCGTCAGTTTCTGCGTTTGGGGATCATGGATGCGGCCGCCACGATTGCCCATCATCGTGCCGCGCGCGGTACTGCTTTCGATGCTGCCAAACGGTGTGACACGATTTTGCAGAGGCATGGCTACCGCCGGTTCACTCGTCAATGATTACAATATGCAAGCGCCGGGGTCCGTGCGCCCCCAGCTCGATACGCTGCTCTATATCGCCGGTGCGCGACGGTCCTGTGACCATGTTCACCGTGCGTGGCAGGGTGCCCTCTCCATGCGCCTTGCGTATCCTGTCCCAGATATCTTCATAAGACCCGGCAACGTCGCTGGCCCGGATTGCCACGATGTGGTTTTCAGGCAGGAAGTTCAGGGTTGTCGGGTTGTCCGGCCCGGATGTGAGGACCAGCGTTCCGGTCTCCGCCACCCCGCCGACGGCGATGCTCAGCGAAACCTCGTCAGCCGGTTCTGCTGGTCCGGTAACGACCTCAAGCGCCGGTGCCTTTTCCGCCCATGGCATGTTGGCGGCTGTTTCATGTGCGCCATGCCGGATGTGCTGCGGCAGGTTGTGCTGGCGCAGGTACGCAGCAACCGCTTCCGGCACGTCGTTGCTTGAAGCCACGTGTGCGACACTCGCCTGGACGGCGATCGCCATGTCCTCGAACAGTTTGATGCGTGCTTTGGCGTCGATGTTTCCGCGCTCCGGGATGAGGTTGCGCCGGTGCGATTTCAGCCGTTCGGCGACCGCTGCCTGCCGGCCGGCATCGTCGCCGCGCCCGGTTGCGCGCCGGATGCGCGAAAGAATGGCATCGCGCGCACTCATTGCATGGACCTTTCGCCGGACTTCCAGCGCGCCTGGAACGAGCGGCCCTGCGGCGCAGGCAGGTCCCGGTGCCTGGTCCAACCACCTGCCAGCGGCAGTGAGCGCAGCCTGCCGCGTCTGCCGGCCATCGCTGACAGCGCGCGCGCGGCAATGCCTGTGGCAAGATGGTATAGGCCCGGCCGGCGGGCCAGCCAGCTCCACAGGCCGAGCCCGGTGCGGACAGTGTGTGGCGTCAGCTTGCTTTCGAATTCCTTTTCCCGCCAGTGCCGCATCATCTTTGGCAGCGGAATGCGCATCGGACACACCTCTTCGCAGCGTCCGCAGAAGGTTGACGCGTTGGGCAACTGGCCGGCCTCGTCGACGCCGATCAGTCCCGGCGTCAGAACCGATCCGATGGGACCGGGATAGACCCAACCATAGGCATGGCCGCCGATCGACTGATAAACCGGGCAATGGTTCATGCACGCCCCGCAGCGGATGCATCGCAAGACGTCCTGGAACTCGGTGCCGAGCATGCCAGAGCGGCCATTGTCCAGCACAACGACATGATATTCTTCCGGCCCGTCCAGATCGCCTGGCCGGCGCGGGCCGGTCGACCATGTCGTATAGGCTGAAAATTCCTGACCGGTGGCGGAACGTGCGAGCAGACGCAAGATGGTCGATACATCTTCCAATGTGGGGACCATCTTGTCGATTGTCGCCATGACGATGTGCGCCTTGGGCAGGGTTTGCGTCAGGTCGCCGTTGCCCTCGTTGGTGACGATGACCGATGACCCGGTCTCGGCAATCAGGAAATTGGCGCCGGTAATGCCGACATCGGCCTCAATGTACTTCTGCCGCAGGATCTGCCGGGCCTCGTTGACCAGTGCAGTGCTCTCGTCGAGATTTCGGTCACCGGGAAGGTGCGTATGGGTTTTGCGGAAATCCGCCTCGATCTGGTCCTTGGTGACATGGATCGCCGGGGCAATGATGTGACTTGGCGTTTCGCCGCGAAGCTGGATGATGTATTCGCCGAGGTCCGTTTCCACCGGATCAATCCCGGCATCTGCCAATGCCGGATTGATGGCGATTTCCTCGGTGATCATCGACTTGCCTTTGGTCACCGATTTGGCATTGAGCCGCTTGCAGATCGACAAGATTGCCTCGCGCGCTTCAGCAGGGGTTTCGCACCAGTGGACGTGGCCACCCGCCGCCGTCGCCTTGCTCTCCCATTCGGCCAGGTAGAGGTCGAGGTGTTCAAGCGTGTGGTTCTTGATGTCGCGCGCCTGATCTCGCAGCGTTTCGAATTCCGGCAGTTTGTCCGCCGCATTCCTGCGCTTTTCGATGAAACCGCCCTGTACGGTATTGAGCGCCCGCTGTAGTTGCGCGTCGTTCAATGCCCTTGAGGCGTTGTTCTTGAATTCGCGGGAAGCCGGCTTCATGTCCTACTCGCCTTCTGCGATGGCCGGGCGGTCTGTGTCGCCGGCCAGCACTTCGGCAACGTGCCGGACCTTGATATTGCTGCCACTGCGCTTCAGCTTGCCCGCCATGTTCATCAGGCAGCCAAGGTCGCCTGCCAGCAGTGTATCGGTGCCGGCCGCTTCAATGGCGGCCATTTTCTTGGAGACCATTTCGTTGGAAATTTCGGGATATTTCACGCAAAACGTTCCACCAAATCCACAGCACACATTGCTGTCTTCCATTTCCTGAAGCTTCAGGCCGTTTACCGTGGCCAGCAGGGCGCGCGGTTCGGAACTGATGCCGAGTTCCCTGTAGCCTGAGCAGGAATCGTGATAGGTGACGCTGCCGTCGAACGCGGCATCGACGCTGCGCACTTTCAATACCCTATAGAGAAACGAAACCAGCTCATGGGTCTTTTGTGAAACGGCATCGGCGCGTTTGCGTGCCTCGCTGCCGTCCTCGAACAGGTTCGGGTAGTGCTTCTTCAGCATGCCGGCACATGAGCCCGACGGTGCGACCACATAGTCGTAACCCTCGAACGCCTCAATCACCTGAAGTGCGATGTCGGCTGTGGACTTGCGGTCGCCGGAGTTGTACGCGGGTTGCCCGCAGCAGGTCTGCGCGTCAGGTACCTCGACGTGGCAACCGGCCTGCTCGAGCAGTTTGACCGCCGCAAAGCCAACGGACGGCCTGATGAAATCAATCAGGCAGGTAACAAACAGGCCGACCTTTGGTTGCGCTTCACTCATCGCTTCGCCGTTACTTTGCGTTTTGGGTCTTTCTCAAGTTGAGACAGGCGTCGCTCGGCTGTTTGCTGACGCGCCCCGGCCACGCCGGATCTTTCGGCTGCATCGCGAACATAGGTCATGTGCGCGCGCGCCGCCGCCTCGGCGGCATCCCGATCGCCTGCCATGATTGCTTTATAGATCGCGCCGTGCTGTTCGAGCAGCCGGTCACGGGCATCGCCAAAGGCGTAAAGGGCCCGCCGATTGTAGAACACGCCGTGCACCAGCAGATTGTAAATCGACCGCAACGTCTGAATCAGCACGATATTGTGGCTGGCATCTGTTACCGCGATATGAAATTCGACATCGATCCTGGATTCGTTTTCCGGGTCCGGATCTTCATGTGCTTTGCACATCTGGTCGAAGACGCGGGTGAGGATCTCCCGGTCCGCCGGTGTGGCCCGCTCCGCTGCCAGGCCCGCTACAACGGCTTCGACCTCCGCCCGGAACTCTATGTAGTCATATGTCGCCTTTTCATGTGACGCAAACAGCGACACGATCGGCTCGCCGAACACCGATCTCATCACGTCTCCCACGAAGGTGCCGCCACCTTGGCGCGCGACAAGCAGCCCGCGTTCCTCAAGCGAGCCAAGTGCTTCGCGCAAGGTCGGCCTGGAGACGTCGAATGTTTCGGCCAGTTCCCGCTCTGGAGGTAAACGGTCACCGGGTTTGAGGACGCCTTCGAGTATCAAACGTTCGATCTGGCGAATGATGGCGCCGGACACTCGTTCATGGCCAACCTTGCTGAAAATCATGCGATGCCCGTATTCACTTCCAGTCAATTGCTCTGGCCGCAACTTATCGGTCGTTGTGGGAATTGGTCAAGTTTGCTATCCAATTTTTGCTGGGCTTGAATGTAAATGCCGTGCGGCCGACATCAACGTATACATTATTTCGGAATCAGTGCTGGCTTTTTTTGCCAAACGCGGTCTACGATACTTTCGTCACAACCGGGCCAAGATGCCCGGACAACGAACAATTCGAAGAGGGAGGAACCACGTTGAGTTCTAGCATCATAAAGAAAGTCGCAGGCGTCGCGTTGGCGGCTGTCATGGGCTTTTCTATCACAACTGAAGCAGACGCCAAGAAGGTGCGCTGGAAAATGCACACGGCGTTCGGCAAGAATGTAGCCGTCATTGGGCCGGTCGGATACCGCGTTGCTGATTGGATCAACAAGATGTCGGGCGGCGATTTCGATATCAAAGTGTTCGAACCTGGCGCGTTGGCAGGCGGCTATGCCTATTACGACCCTGTTAGCCAAGGTGCGTTTGAGGCAGCCTACGGAACGCCTGGTGCGAACCAAGGCAAGAACTCCGCATTTGCGTTCCTTTCAACTTGGCCGTTCGGTCCCGGAGCGCTTGAGTTCAATGCGTGGCTGCGTTACGGCGGAGGTATCGAGATTGCCAAGGAACTGTATGGCAAGGACAACATCGAGTATTTCTATTGTGGCATGATCCCGCCGGAGACATCCGGTTGGTTCCGCGAGGAAATCAAGAGTCTTGATCAGCTCAAGGGCCTCAAGATGCGTTTCTTCGGCATGGGTGCAAAGGTCATGCAGAAATTCGGCGTTGCAACCCAGCAGCTTGCTGGCGGCGACATTTATCCGGCACTTGAACTTGGCACCATCGACGCGACAGAATTCTCCATGCCTGCGATCGATCGCTCCTACGGCTTCTACCAGATCGCCAAGTATAACTACTTCCCAGGCTGGCATCAGCAATCCACAACCAACGAAATCCTGGTCAACAGGGACAAGTGGAATGGGCTGTCCGATGAGCACAAAGCTATGTTCGAAGTGGCATGTACGGCGAACATCGGTATTGAACTTGCAGAAGGTGAGGCGCTGCAGCCGGCGGCCATGGCGGCCAATGAGAAGGATGGCGTGAAGAACATGACCTGGCCCGACTCGGTGCTGGATCAGCTTCGCGGAGCTTGGCAGGAAGTTCTGAAGGAAGAGATCGCTGCCAATCCGGACGTGAAGCGCCTTTGGGACAGCTACACAAAGTTCCATGAATCCTATAAAGTCTGGGGCGAGCGCGGCTATTTGAAATAGGCCGTACCGACACTGCCGGCGGGGTTGGTCCTGACGGCAAATCAGTCAAGACGGCCGGTGCATGAAGGTGCGCCGGTCGTCGTTTTCTAGGGCAGGAAGCCAGACGCACCGGACCGGCGCCAAGTACCGTGGATGGCCCGGTGGGAATGGCGAAACGACAGGCTGGGGAACAATGGGAGCACTGTTGACGCTCGCGGAGGTGCTGGACAGGATCTCGCGTAACGCGGGCAAGATTGTCAGCTGGATTATCGTGCCGCTCGTTTTGATGATCATGTTTGATGTCATCACGCGCAAGATCGATTTCATCAAGAACGCCTCTGCTGAGATAACGATCAAGTACGGTTACTCTGTATCGTTCATCTTGCAGGACCTCCAATGGCACCTGCACGGCATATTGCTGTTGCTGACATTTGGCTTTGGTTACTTGCTCAATGCGCATGTTCGCGTGGACATTTTCCGTGAAGCAGCGTCGCGGCGTAGGCAGGCATGGATTGAGTTATTGGGCCTGCTGATCTGCGGTATCCCGTTCCTTCTGGTGATGATCTATTTCTCCTGGATCATGACCTATTCGTCGTTCATGCAAGGTGAGGGATCGGAATCGCAAGTTGGCATCGGCATGCGATTCATCATCAAGTCCTTTTTGATTTCCGGGTTCACGGTTGCGCTCATGGCTGTGCTGGCAACGTTCTTGCGGTGCATCGCCTATTTGTTCGGAAACGGCGAACAGCAACGTCGTGCCGAAGCCAAGTTGCAGTTCTTTACCGACGATGACGCCCTTCCGAAGCTCATCCTTGAGCAACAAAATCAGGGTCCGGGCTCCCAGGGGGATAAATAGATCATGGCTGAATTCTGGGAGTGGCTGGTCGACGACCATCTGTATGAGTACATCGGCGCCTACATGTTCCTGGCGCTGGCGCTCACTTTGTTTACCGGCCTGCCGGTAGCCATCGCGCTGGGCGGAATTTCACTGATTTTCGGGCTGATCGCAATCTGGCTTGAGATTGTTGACATCAACGTGTTCTTCGCCGTCGTCAACAGGATCTGGGGTGGAGACGGACAGTCAGGTGCGATCCAGAACCCTATCCTGGTGGCCATTCCGTGTTTCGTCTTCATGGGCACCATGCTGGAGAAGTCACGGGTCGCCGCTGATCTTCTACATATTCTGCAGATCATGTTGCGGCGCGTGCCGGGCGGCCTTGCCTTGTCGGTTACGGCCATGGGAACGATTATGGCGGCGACGACCGGCATTATCGGTGCGTCTGTGGTGATGATGACACTGCTGGCTCTGCCGACCATGCTGAACCGTGGTTACTACCCGCCGCTGGCGACCGGCACCATTGCGGCATCGGCAACGCTCGGCATCTTGATCCCGCCGTCGATCATGCTGGTCTTGATGGCCAATTTGCTGGCGGTATCGGTCGGCAACCTGTTCATAGGGGCCGTGTTCCCGGGTCTGGTGCTGTCCGGGCTGTATTTCCTTTACATCATGACGCGGGCATCGATTAACCCATCGCTGGCCCCGCCGATCGACCAGGATGAAGTGAATCTGGAGCCCACCAGTAAAAGTAATCTCATCCAGTTCCTGAGTATCTCTGGTTTGCTGGTCGCCTGCGACATACTGGCCGAATATGTCGAGTTCCTGCCGGCCATCAACTGGAAGCTGACCGCTATATTGGGCATCTTCTTCACGGCGATGTACTACGGAAAGCGCGAGGGCAATACGTTGCTCGGCGGTATTCTGAAAGGGTTCGTGCCGCCGATCTTCCTGATTATCCTGGTTCTGGGCTCGATCTTCGCCGGTTGGGCGACGCCCACCGAAGCGGCCGGAGTTGGCGCATTCGGCAGTCTCATCCTGGCCTGGGTCAACGGTACGCTGACCATCCAAGTGCTTCGCGATGTCTGCTATCGCACCGGCCTGACCACTTCGATGATCTTTTTCATCTTCGTCGGTGCCACGGCCTTCTCGACGATTTTCCGGAACGTTTACGGCGAGGATCTGATCATTGAATTGATCGAATGGCTCGACCTTGGTCCCTGGCCATTGCTGTTCATCCTGATGGCGGCGGTGTTTCTGCTTGGTTTCTTCTTCGACTTCCTGGAGATCACATTGATCATCCTTCCGGTCTTCGCACCGGTGATCCGAAAGCTGGCGCCGGTGTTTGCGGCCCATCTCGGGCTGGACGTGCCGACGAACCTTGCCGCGGTCCAATATGTCGAAGGGCAGGTGATATACTGGTTTGCCATATTGGTGGCGGTGAACCTGCAAACATCCTTCCTGACGCCACCGTTCGGATTCGCCTTGTTTTATATGAAGGGTGTCGCGCCGTCTGAAGTGAAGATGCAGGAGATCTACCGCGGCATCATTCCGTTCGTCATGCTGCAGCTCGTTGGGCTCGCAATCGTCCTGTACTGGCCTCAGATTGCCCTCTGGCTTCCGAACAAGATGCTGGAATGAGATATGCCGACCGGCATCGAACAGCAAAGAGCCCCTTGAGCATTTCAGGGGGCTTTTTGGGTGATGGTTGAGCTAGAGCGTGTTCCCGAAAAGTGTGTGCGGTTTTCGGATAAGAACATGCTCAATATCAAAGAGATAGAGCATTTTTGGTGACTCGGGTTTCACAAAAAATGCTCTAG
>JANQIR010000037.1 GCA_028282065.1 Aestuariivirgaceae bacterium | reverse complement strand
AAACCTTCCTTGTCCAGGCTGTCGCGCGCCGCCATAACCGAACATGGCGCAAGCGTTGCGACCTGCTGTACGACGCCCGAGGCGTTGAAATAGCCGAGAAACTCGTGATACCAGCGCGTCGGCGACCACAGCACGATCAGGTTGTAGGGTCCAAGCTCATACTGATCGAGAATGCCGGCGGCCGGATCGGGCGCGGTCTTCAGCTTGAGCACAATGCTGCGTCCGTCGGCATTGGTGAACTCCACCTTGTTGTCGCCGGCCGGATCCCCCCAGGCGTCCTCGTGCGCGGCGCTACGCTGCCAGTCCGCCACGTCCAGACCCTCTTCCTTCAACACCTCCAGGCCAAGCCTCAAGGCCTTCAGTCCGGGCAGCTCAAGCCCCGCGTCAAGCATGTTCTGACGGGCCAGACGCACCTGCAATCCGCCGGATCTCAATCCGTGGTCGATCGGTCTGACATAGAGCAGGATGATGTCGCAGTCGTTGCCCGGCGCCAGGCGCGCGGCAAAACGCACCGCGTTGTAGGTGTCCTCGTCGGTCTTGATGCAGGCCAGGATCCGGAAGCGGCCGCGTCTTTGCGTCCGTATTTGCTCCAGGGTCTTGAGCGCGGCGCGTTCAGAGCGCTCCGACAGTCCCGATCTCGAAAACAAACCCATGCGCGCCTAAGCTCCTAACAGTGGCCAGTAAATCCAGGCTGCCGCCAGCATGACGATGATCGACATGATGGCCATGCGCCAGCCGACCTTGAGGAAGTCGGTGGTCTTGAGGTAGCCCGAGGCATAAACAATGGTGCTGGCCGGAGTTCCGACAACGGTCAGATAGGCAAACGCCGATGAGACCGCCGTTACGAAGCCGAGAACGATCGGGCTTTCTTGTGCCGCGACCGCGAGTTTCAGCACAATCGGGCCTAGAACCGCGACGGCAGCACCATTCGACATGGTGTTGGTGACACCGGTCGTCAAAGCCGAAACCGCCGCCCACAGGCCAATACCGTGATCGGCGCCGATCGGTGCCAGCATGGCCAGGAAGTTTTCCGCAACCCATAGGGCTGCGCCGGTTTCCTTCATCTGCACGCCCAGCGAAATAGCCGCTGCATAGAGAAGCACTACGCCCCAGTTGACGCCGGTATTGACGTCTTCCCAGCGCACAAGCCCGGCAATCAGGAAGGCAGATGCGCCGAGTATGGCAATGATCCCCATGCCGAGTTGTTCGGAGCCGGCGATCCAGCCAACCAGGATCATCGCGAAAATGCCGATCGCCAGCCAGTCCGCCGGCTTGAGCGGGCCTTCCAGCAATATCTGCGTGCGCAGCTTGGTGCAGGCCCGCGCCAGGTCTTTATATTCCGGTTTGAAGCAGGTCAGCACGATAATCGTCACCAGCGGCAGCTGGAGCAGAAACATGGGATAGGCATAGGCCATCCACTTCACGTAGTCGATCAGATAGACCGCGGTCGATGGATCGGCCGGATCGTAGAAGAACTCCTTCCAGTACCCGATCATGATGGCGTTCCGCGCACCGCCCGAGGGCGTTCCGATACCGGCGACCGAACAGCCATAGGAGATCGAAAACAGTACGCACGCCGCCAGGTTGCGGACTTTCTTGGCATCGTTCGATGTCAGGTTGATCAAGGTCAGGCCGACCGGCAGCATCATGGCGGCGACGGTATGCTCGCCGACAAACGATGCCAGGATGCCTGAAACCACGGAAATCCCGAAACAGATCCACACCGTGCGTGTCCCGGTAAAGCGGACGATCATCCAGGCGATCCGTTTGTCGAGCTTCTGCTTCACGACCGCGACGGCGAGCATCAGCGAGCCCATGATGAACAGCACGGAATCCGTCATCAGGCTCTTGGCAACCGCCGTCGATTCAAGCCCCAGCAGAACCACCTGTCCGGCAACGATGAGCAGCGCCACGGTCGGCAAGGGGATGGGTTCTGTGATGAACAGGATTGTGGCGGTAATGGACATCACCAGAACGATATAGCCCTCCCGGCTCAGCCCCTCCGGCGGGCCGATCTGCAGCAGCACGGTGGCCAGAAGCACGGCTACGAAGAACCAGCGTGTCTCCCAGAAGTAATACAGGTTGATCTGGTTGCGGAAAATCAGCCAGCGCTGATATCCCATCCTGCGCATGCGCATGATCCGCTGGTGCGGCTCATGTGCCTGAAGGCTGTCGCGGGCAAGGACAAATGCCGTATCGTTCATGCCGCAGACCCCTTGCTCAGCGCTCCGCAGCCGTGTGACACTCCGGTTGCCGAATCTTGTTTGAGCCCCCTCGTGAGGATCGCCCAATGTCTGATGTAAACCCGGTGCTCGCCGCGGCCGATGCCGGTCTTGAAGCCAGTATCGCGCGCTGGCTCGACCTTTTGAAGATCCCGTCGGTTTCCACCGACCCGGCCTATGCCGGCGAGTGCACGCGGGCCGGCCAATGGCTGACCGACATGCTGAACGGGCTTGGATTTGATGCATCCCTGCGCAAGACAGCCGGCCACCCGATGGTGGTCGCGCATTACGCAGGTGCGAACGCCGTCTCTTCCCGACATGTCCTCTTCTACGGTCATTACGACGTCCAGCCTGCAGACCCCCTTGAGGAATGGAAGACACCGCCATTCGAACCTAGCAGGCAGACCGGACCGGATGGAATGGAACAGGTATACGCCCGCGGAGCCGCCGACGACAAGGGCCAGCTCATGACCTTTTTGGAAGCCAGCCGCGCATGGATTGACACGACCGGCGATTTGCCTCTCAAGGTGACTGTTCTGCTTGAGGGCGAGGAGGAGTCCGGCTCGCCCAGTCTGGAACCGTTTCTGAAGGCCAACAAGCGGGAGCTGGTCAGTGACGTGGCTCTGGTCTGCGACACCAATATGTGGGACGCCAAGACGCCTGCGATCACCACGCGCCTGCGCGGCCTGCTGCACGATGAAGTGACCGTTACCGGGCCGTCGATCGATCTGCACTCCGGCTATTATGGAGGAGCGGCGGCCAATCCCATCCGGATCTTGAGTGACATTGTATCGGACATTCATGACCGGAACGGCAGAATTACAATTCCGGGGTTCTATGACGGCGTCAAGGCGGTTCCAAAGGCCACCCGCGAGCAGTGGGGCAAACTGAAGTTTTCGGAACGCAAGTTCCTGGGGGAGATCGGACTTAAGGAATCCGCCGGTGAGCGCAGGTTCTCCATACTGGAACAGACCTGGGCCCGCCCAACCGCCGAGGTGAACGGTATTTACGGTGGCTACACTGGCGTTGGCACTAAGACGGTCATCCCCTCGAAGGCCAGCGCGAAGATCTCCTTCCGCCTGGTCGGCACGCAGGATCCCGACAAGATCCGCAAGGCGTTCCGCAAGTTCGTCAAGGACCGCCTTCCGAAGGGCTGTTCGGTGGCGTTCAGTGAGGCAAGCGAGGGCAGCCCGGCCATTGAAATTTCGGAACACAGCGAAGACCTGCAAAGCGCTGCCGCCGCCTTGAAGCAGGAGTTTCGCAAGGCGCCGGTCATGATGGGGTGCGGCGGTTCGATCCCCATCGTGCGCAGCTTCAAGGACCTGCTCGGCATGGACAGCCTGCTGGTCGGTTTCGGTCTGGCCAACGATGCAATTCACTCTCCCAACGAGAAATACGACGTGAACAGCTTCCACAAGGGCATCCGAAGCTGGATACGCATCATGGACGGGTTGGCGCGGTGATAGATCTTGCCCGGCAGTATGTCAGGCATGCCAACGCCCATGACCTTGACGCGTGCGAGGCAATGTTCAGCGACGATGCCCGATACGTGTCAGCCGGTGTTGGAGAGCACACCGGACGAGACGCGATCCGGGCCATGATGAACGGCTTTTTCCGGCGGTTTCCGGATGTCCATTGGCAGACGTCGAACTGGCGTGAGGAGGCTGACGGTATCGTGGCCTTTGATTTCACAATGACGGGCAAGGACCGCGACACGGGCGAACCCCTATATCGCCAATCCGTGGAGCGGATCTGTTTCAATGACAACGGCGAAATCCGCCGCATAGAGGTTTTGGGCTGATATGGCTGAAGTTGGTGGCGGGCAAATCCTGGAACAGCTCCTGATAGGGTCTTTGCTGGTTGCCGGGACGGTGGCAATTCATGCGCAGATGCTGAATTTCCTGACCAACAGGATCACACAAATGGAGATGTTTGCAGCCCGCCATTTCGGCAGTTTTGCAAACACCGCGGTGATCATTAAGACCATCCTGTTCATCATGTTGGCGCACACCCTGGAGGTGTGGCTCTGGGCGATGGCGCTTATGCTCATCGATGCGTTGGACGGTTTCGAACCGTCGCTCTACTTCTCGCTGGTCTCGTTCACAACGCTGGGATATGGCGATATCACACTGTCCGACGAATGGCGCCTGTTGGCGGGCCTGATCGGCGCCAACGGCTTCTTGCTGTTCGGCTGGTCGACGGCCTATATGGTCGAGGTCATCAGGCGGACGTTTTAGAGCATGTTCCCGAAAAGTGTGTGCGGTTTTCGGATAAGAACATGCTCAATATCAAAGAGATAGAGCATTTTTGGTGACTCGGGTTTCACAAAAAATGCTCTAG
>JANQIR010000268.1 GCA_028282065.1 Aestuariivirgaceae bacterium | reverse complement strand
ACAGCGGGCAGTAGGTCACCGCGACCGGCTTGCCGCCGACCGTATCATTGACAATTTCGTGCCAGGTGAGCACGCGCAGCGGATAGGCCCGCGCATCACCATTTATCTCAAGGCCGATGACCGGTTCGCGGTCGGCGATATCCTTGATCTCGTCGAGTGCCTGAAACTTCGGTTTGTCTATTGAGGGAATGCCGTCCTTAGGTGGACCACCGGAGCGGATTTCACTCAAATCCACAGAGACCTTTGTAAAATCCGTGTCCGCCCAACCCGACGATTTCATCCGTGCGATGAAGGCCTCGCTCGCCAACACGCCCGGCGCGGCAAACATCAGGCTCAAGAATAAAGCAACCATGTATTTCATGCATTGCACCATGCGAAACCGCCCGCTCTCGCGCCAATCAGAATTTGGTGATCGCCACTGTTGCGCCCGGAACGGGTGGCACCACTCAAATGCCATCGGCCATGGCCGCACGGATCAAGTCGGCCGTTCCCGGTGTCATTTTCAGTCCGTCCAGCTCTTCAAGTGCACACCAACGCGCATCGATCGCATCGTCGCGCGCCTGCGCTTCGCCTGAGATCCATCGGCCGGCAAAGACCGACACCAGATAGTGTACCTGCAAAGAGCCGTCATGAGCCCGTTGAATGATATCGATCACATCCAAAAGCCGGACGATTTCGGCCTGCACAGTGGTTTCCTCATAGAGTTCGCGGTGTGCAGCATCGCGCAGCCGCTCACCCGGCTCGACCTTGCCGCCGGGCAAACTCCACAAGCCATATCCGGCCCACTTTCCGCGCTTGACCAGTAGCACCCGGCCGTCCCGCACCACACACATGCTGACGCCGGCGACGGGCCAATGCGGGCTATCAGGCATCGCCCTCACCCGCCGGATCCACCAGCTTGCGCGCCATACACAGCCTGGGCTCCACTTCGTAGCCCAGGGATTCATAGAAGCCGCGCACCTTGTCGTTCTCGGCCCGGACCAGGAGGTTAAGCTTCCACACGCCACGCGCTTTCAGCCAGCCCTCCGCTGCCGCCATCACATCGCGGCCCAGCCCCTTGCCCTGTTGTTCGGGCGCAACCGAAACGTAGTAGACAACCCCTCGGTGGCCGTCATGGCCGACCATCACAGAGGCCGCGATACACCCCTCGATTTCACCGACCAGAATGTCGGAGCATGCTTCGCCACGCGCAAATAAAATATCCTTATACGGATCATTCCATGGACGCACCAACCCACATGCGGTCCAAAGATCAATCACCGCGTCAATATCACGGTCTTCAAGGGGTCTGAATATCACAGTCATGGATTTGGTGGCAGAACCTTGCCGGGATTGAGAATGCCGTGCGGATCGAACAGGCGCTTCAGATCCTGCATCATGCCCAGTTCCACCGGCGATTTGATATCAGACATCATGTCCCGTTTCATCTGTCCTATGCCATGTTCGGCACTGATGGAGCCATTCAGCCGAACGGCAATCTCGTGGACGGCCGCGTTCACTTCGTCCCACCGGTCCAGAAAGGCTGTCTTGTCGGCTCCAATAGGTTGCGACAGATTAAAGTGGATATTGCCATCGCCGATATGCCCGAAAGCCAAAGGACGGGCATCCGGGATCATATCGAGGCAGGCCGCAATTGCCTCGTCGATGAACTGCGCCGACATTGAAACCGGCACCGAGACGTCGTGCTTGATGGAACCACCTTCGAGCCGCTGCACCTCGGACATGGTCTCGCGCAATCTCCAGAAATCCCTGGCCTGCTGACCGGATTTCGCAATCGCCGCATCGGCGAGAAAGCCACTTTCAAAACCCCTGGAGAGGATGGTTTCCATGACGGGCTGTAGCGTTCCCGGCGCGCCCTGCCCGGACAGCTCAAGCAAGACATACCACGGCGATGGCGCCCCTAATGGATCACGCGTGCCGGCATGCGTCATCGTAAACTCGATCCCCAGCCGCGGCAGGATCTCGATGGCGGTCACCTGCCCTGCGCTGATCTCCCGGGCGGCCTGCAACAGGTCAAGAGCGGCTGCCGGACGCTCGATGGCCACGAAAGCCGTCGCCTTGTCAGTCGGCGCAGGAAACAGTTTCATCACCGCAGCCGTGATAATGCCGAGCGTGCCCTCCGAGCCGATAAAGATGTCCTTCAGGTCGTAGCCGGTATTGTCCTTTCGCAACCTGCGCAGTCCATCCCAGATCCGGCCGTCGGCAAGAACCACCTCCAGCCCAAGACAGAGCTCACGCGTATTGCCATAGGCTATAACACCGACACCACCGGCATTGGTGGCCAGATTGCCGCCAATCCGGCAACTGCCTTCTGACGCCAGGCTCAACGGAAACAGTCGGCCGGACGCGGCTGCCGCCTCCTGGACACCCTGCAAAGTGACACCGGCTTCAACGGTTATGGAGCCATTGGCCTTGTCGACATCTCGGATCCTGTCCAGACCGGTCACGTCCAGGATGATTTCATGGCCCGATGAAGAAGGAATCTGTCCTCCGACAAGCCCGGTATTGCCACCTTGCGGTACAACGCCGACACGTGCCTCATTAGCGATGGCCAGGATACGGGAAACCTCAAGCGTGGTCCGCGGACGAACCACCATGGCAGCCCGCCCGGTATAGCGGCCGCGACTTTCCCTCAGGTACGGCGCGATTTGATCGGGGCCGCGCAAGGCCCGCCCCACGCCGACAGCCTTGCTCAGGCGTTCCAGAACATCTTCGCCCGGTGGACGCAATTTCAAGACATGATCATCCATGCCCCAAAGATAGAAAGCCAGACGCGATCCGTCGAGGACGAACCGCACCCGGTGTTCACTGCTTCCACGCCTTGGCGGGAAGAGCTATCCGCACCAGCGGTATCGTCCACCCCCGGCGTGGTATTTGCCCGTCCGTGGACTGAAAGTGCGATACCTGCGCTTGCAGCAACTCACCCAACCCGATGACCAGCGGTTAAAGCCACTGCAACTGGCCGGCCGGCGCGCGTAGCTGCGCGGCGCGGCGTAGTAAGTTGGTGCAGAATAGTAACTTGGCGCGTAATAGTACGGGTTATAATAGCCATAGGATGGGTATCCCCAGCCATAGCCGTAATATGGATATCCAAAACGGAATCCGTAAACCGGATACCCGAAACCGAATCCGAAACGGACCCGTGGCCGGTAGTATCTGCGGTGGCCATATCTGCGGTAGCCACGTCTGTAACCACCCCTATACGCCCGGCGATAACCTCTCCTGTAACCACCTCCGCGACGATACCCGCCACGCCGGTAGCCACCGCCACGGCGGTGCTTCGCCTGGGCCTGAATGACTCCTGAAGATTGCGTACCCGTCATTGCGCGTCCTGTGGCGTCATTGACTGCCGCCGACAAGGGCATTGCCTCAACGGGCTTTGCCAAACCAACGGCCAGCATCAGGCACGCAGCACCTGCCAGTCCCGTACGGGAGACCCTGCTTATCAACTCCATACGTCTGTCCTCTACTCACCTGTTACCCACTCTCAAGCAGCAACTTTAGCACGCAAGCCAGCGTTTGCGATTGATAGCGATCAATTTTTTTGATCTTACCGGGGAGCGGCGGACCGTCTCAAACGGTCATTAATGGCTCGGCCGAGGCCTCTATCGGGAATCGGCACAACGGCAATGCACATTCCCTCCATCGCATCGGCACGATGCAACATGGCGAACAGGTTGCCAGCCGCCTCCTGCAAATCTCCCGCGTCGGACAGGTTCAGGACAGGCCCGGCATGCTCAGGAACATCACCACCAAAGGCCAGCAGCACCTCGCCGGGATGGGGGTCAAGCACGTTGATCCGCACCGGCGCACGCGGGGCGTAGTGGCTCTCCAGTTGCCCCGGCGCGGTGGGTGCCGTTTGGCTCCCCTCATCCGATGGAAGCGCAACACCAAGCGTGCTGTGAAGTTCTTCGGCCGTCACGCCACCCTCGCGTAACAGCCGCGGCACATTATCAGTGCAATCGACGATCGTCGACTCCACCCCCACCGGACACGCGCCACCATCAAGGACAAGGTCGATGCGCCCTTGAAGACCATCGACAACATGCTGCGTTGTGGTTGGGCTGATCTGACCGGAAGGGTTGGCGCTTGGCGCGGCGACCGGAACCGCCGCCTGCATCAGCAGCTCTGACGCCAAGGGATGGGCAGGCATACGCAGCGCAATCGATGGCAGCCCGGCACTGACAAGCAGTGAGGCCGTGCACGCCGGCCTACGTGGCACCACGAGCGTCAACGGACCCGGCCAGAACGCATCCGCCAACCGCTCCGCCACATCGTTAAAAGTGCCGAGTTTTTCTGCCATTTTGCGGTCCGCGACATGCACAATCAGCGGATTGAATTCAGGACGGTCCTTGGCTGAGAAAATTCCGGCCACCGCCGCGTCATTGGTTGCATCCGCACCGAGGCCGTAGACCGTTTCGGTTGAAAACGCCACAAGCTTGCCCTCGCGCAACATGCGCGCCGCCTTGGCAATATCCTGCGTCACCTCGGTCAATTCCATTGTCTCCGTGCGTTGGCTGTTGTCACCGCCAGTCCGGGCTACATTGCAGTTTCCCCGCCATCCGCTTATGGATTGGACAAGCAACCGTCAAGTATGGGCCAGCGCCATGTACACGCCTCAGACAGATGATCTTCACCACGTCCTGTTCGACGTGAACGGCTTTTCGCAGTTGCTGACCGCAGGCATTTTCCCGGACCTGTCAGAGGATCTGATCGAAGCGGTATTGTCCGAGGCAGGCCGGTTTGCCGCCGAAGTGCTGGCACCGTTGAACAGGACCGGTGATACCGACGGTTGCCATCTGAATACGGACACACACGATGTCACCACAGCGCCTGGCTGGAAGGAGGCTTACCGGCAATGGGCTGAATCTGGTTGGGCATCACTGCCTTGCACGGCGGAGTTTGGCGGCCAGGGATTGCCCATCTCAATCGGTCTGGCGGTGCAGGAGCTTTGGAATACCGCCGTCAGCGCCTACGGCATAGGTACATTGTTGACCCAGGGTGCCATCGAGGCCATCCACCATCACGGTTCCGACGAGCTGAAACAGAAATACCTGCCGGACATGATTGCCGGCACCTGGACCGGCACGATGAACCTGACGGAATCGCATTCCGGTTCGGACCTCAGTACAATCAGAACCAAGGCCGAGCCGGCTGGTGACGGCACCTACAAGATCACCGGCACCAAGATCTTCATTACCTACGGCGAGCACGACCTGACGGAGAATATCATCCACCTTGTGCTCGCCCGTTTGCCAGACGCGCCCGAAGGCACCCGCGGCATCTCTCTGTTTCTAGTTCCGAAATACCTTGTCAACGACGACGGTTCGCGTGGTGCGCGCAACGACGTGAAATGTATCGGCCTGGAGCACAAGCTGGGCATCCACGGATCGCCAACCGCAACCTTGCGCTTTGGCGATGATGGCGGGGCGACCGGCTGGCTGGTGGGCCAGGAGAACCGCGGCCTCAATTGCATGTTCACCATGATGAACAACGCGCGTTTGCATGTCGGCATGCAGGGCGTGGCAGTTGCCGAGCGGGCATTTCAGCAGGCATTGGCTTATGCCCAGGAACGCCGGCAGGGCAGAAAGCCCGGCCATGACGGAAGCGTGCCGATCATCGAGCACCCAGACGTCCGGCGCATGCTGCTTGACATGAAAACGCAAACAGCTGCCGCGCGCTGCATTTGCTTCGAGACAGCCCGTGCCCTCGATCTGGCAACCCATGGCCGCGACAAAGCAGAACGGGCCGAAAACACCGCATTGTCGGCGTTACTGACGCCGGTGGCCAAGGCTTACGGGACACAGATTGGCTGCGATGTGGCTTCTATTGGAGTGCAGGTGCATGGTGGCATGGGGTTTATCGAGGAAACCGGTGCTGCACAACACTATCGCGATGCCCGGATTACTCCCATCTACGAAGGCACAAACGGCATTCAGGCCATAGATCTGGTGACCCGCAAACTCCCGCTCGGCAACGGCGATGTCGTGCGTGGTGTGATCGCTGAGAATGAAACCCTGGCTGAGGAATTGGCTGGTAGTGGCCATGGCGACCTTGAAGCAGCGGGCAAGAGCCTCGCCCGCGCCTGCACCAGCCTCAGTTCGGCGACCGGCACTATGCTCAACCGGCTTGAGAACGAACAGGAGGCAGCGCTTGCATCCGCCACGCCCTATCTGCGGCTGCTTGCCTTGACGGTTGGCGCTGCCGGCCTTGCCAGAGGCGCCCGGAACGCACTCAGGAGCAATTCCGATGGCAAGGCGGAGGCGCGGGTACATCTGGCACGCTATTTCTGCGACAACCACCTTGCCGAAGCCTCATCGCTCGAAAGCACCGTTAAGGCTGGCGCCGATACCATCTTGCGGGCAACGCCGGACCTGCTGGCCATGTAAGGCACGCACGGCTGCCCTGGCGGGCCGGACAGTCAGCCCGGCACCGCCTAAGTGCGATCGTGTCTACAGGTTCATCTGGTAGCTGGCCGGAACGTAGCGGTATCCCTCGCCCATGGCCTCTACATAACCCACTGCGGGGAACGGCATGTGATAGCTGGTGAACGGGATCTTCTCCGACGCCAGCATGCCGAGCACCTTCTTGCGGGTGGCAGCCGCGCCCTCTTTGTCCATATCGAAGCGCACATGCCAATCCGGTCGCTGCATTGACACCACATAGTGGTTGCAGAAGTCGCCGCCGAGCAGAATGCGTTTGCCGTCGCTTTCGATGTGATAGGCCGTGTGGCCCGGCGTATGCCCGGTCGCCTCCATGGCGCGAATGCCGGATACCACGTCGGCCCCGTCCTTGATGAAAGTGAACTTGTCGGCGAGCGGCTTGACATTGGATGCCGTCAGCTTGCCGACGCGGGCCAACCCGCCTTCCATCGCCTCGGGCTTCGTCCAGAAATTGTACTCCGCCTCGTGCGTAACGTAGCGGGCATTTGGAAACGCCGGCTTGCCGTCTTCCATCAGCCCACCGATGTGATCCGGGTGGAAATGGGTGATAACGACCACATCGACCTGGTCCGGCGTGTACCCTGCGCCCTTCATGGCCGCAGCCAGATTTCCGGCATTGGGGCGCCTGGCCGCACCGTTGCCCGTATCGAACAGCACCAGCTCATTGCCGGTGTTCACCACCACGGGGGCGAACTGGATTTCCATCTTGGCAGTCGGAAGCATGTTGTCGGCAGCCAGCTTCTGAACTTCCTCTGCCGAAACATTCTGACCGAAAATCGGATGTGGCCCGTCTGGCTGCCACACGCCATCATGGAAGCTCGCCATCTCGAAGCCGCCCAGTTTGAAGCGGTAGTGGCTGGGCATCGAGACACCCATCATGGGCGCCTTTGCTTCGGCCGGCGTGATCGTGAATTTGCTGATGTAAGGTGTAGCCAGCACGCCCGCGGCGGCAACCATTGCGCCACGGCGTGTCAGGCCGGATTTAATTTGCGACATGCCCTAAAGCTCCAATCCGTATTGAATGATCCCCGGACACCTTATACGTAGGGCATATTGTGACGGTTTAACGGGCCTGAACCCGCTATCACAAAGATTTTATAAGAACAGATTGAGCATCCGGGCACACCACCCTGCGGCATCTTCACCTCTGGTCACGGTCGATGGCAACGACCATTTTGGAGCCAAGTGCTCTTCGAACGGGAAAAGTGAGCGATGAACGCAATCGGCAACCTGATATTGAAGCCGGGCGATATCGTGTGTGACTGGCTGTCAATTCATGAAGAAGACAGCCGGATGCTCTTTCGCCTGTTTATCAATCTGACAATCTACGCCAAGATCTTCGCAGGACTGGCCTACCTGCTGTTCGACAAGATACCGTTTCCCGTGTGACAGGTATTTTTTACCGCCAGCTTCCCGGATCGGGCCGCAAGTCATACCTTTGAGCGTTGCAGGTGTTCGTCCAGCCTGGGCAGGATCTCTACAAAGTTGCAAGGCATGTGGCGGTAATCGAACTGCGGCTCCAACAATTCGTCCCAACCGTCCTTGCAGGCACCCGGCGAACCGGGGAGACAGAAGATGTACTTACCGCTGGCAACGCCGGCAGTGGCCCGCGACTGAACCGTCGACGTTCCGATCTTCTTGAACGAGATCATGTGAAACGCCACGGAAAACCCTTCGATCTCCTTCTCGAACAACCCACGCATGGCTTCAACGGTGACGTCCCGGCCGGTAAGGCCGGTGCCGCCGGTTGAAACGATGACATCTATGTCGTTGCGGGCCAGCCAGCCACTAACCACCCGGCGGATCGACTCTACATCGTCCTGTATAATCTGCCGGCTGGCCAGTTCGTGGCCGGATGCCTCGATCCGCTCCGCCAGAATGCGGCCCGACTTGTCATCGTCCAGCGTTCGAGTGTCGGAAACGGTCAGAACTGCTATGCGGACAGGAATAAAGGGGCGTGGGTCAGTCATGGGTGCCGTTTTATCTGGTTCGATCAGGAATTGCCGGCACCGGCCTGCAGGAGTTTGGTCTTGAGATCGAGCAGGTCGCGCCAGGCCAGCCGCTTCTGTGCCGGCTGGCGCAACAGATAGGCCGGATGCAGGGTCGCCAGCAAGGGGGTTTCCCGGTCTGCGCGCTGCAGCGTAAACCACCGCCCACGCAATCGAAGGATGCCCTCGGTACGGCCGAGCAGCCTCTGCGTCGGTGTTGCACCGGCGCACACGATGAACTGCGGTGCCATAAGCTCAATCGTGCGGTTGACGAACGGCATGCACATAAGCGTTTCCGCTTCTGTCGGCTTGCGGTTGCCCGGCGGTCGCCAATAGATGACATTGGTGATGTAGACGGCTTTCTGCGGGTCAGGGTCGTTGCGCGACAATCCGATCGCCGCCAGCATCTTGTCGAGAAGCTGGCCGGAACGCCCGACGAAGGGTTTGCCGAGCCGGTCCTCGTCGCGGCCCGGCGCCTCGCCGATCACCAGAACCCGGGCTGCGGGATTACCATCGGCAAAACACAGGTTGGTCGCCGTGCGCTTGAGTGGACAGCCGTCAAACCGGTCCAATGCAGCGACAATCTCTTCAAGCGACTGACAGCTTTGCGCCAGTTTGCGCGCATCGCTGACCGCATCGTCCGGTGACGTAAGGGCCCTGGCAGCGGCCGGCGCCGGCGATATTGGTGGATGCTGCGGCGGTGCCGCCTCGGCAGGCTCCGGTTGCAGATCCTCTGCACGGGCTGTCTCGTTGACCTCGAACTGGTTGACCGGCTCATCGCCGACAGCCTCGTCCGCACCCATCTCGGTCAACCAGGTGAGCGCTCGCAGTGCCTCTTCGGGCGGTATGTCGGGTTGGTCTGTCACGTCGTCGAAAAGAAATTTCCCGTCTCAAACAGAATTTGCGCTTTGGCTCACCTTTACTATAACAAGCTGGCATCGGGCTGAAAGCAAACTGTTCGGCAGCTCATGTGGACAACTGGCCGGACTATGACAAGTTGGCAGGAGCGAGAGAGTTTATGGCGGACGAGGCGATGGAACGCGAATCCATGGAGTACGATGTCGTCATCGTCGGTGCGGGACCGGCGGGGCTGGCGGCATCGATCAGGCTGAAACAGCTTGCCGAAGCGGCCGGAAACGAGATTTCCGTTTGCGTTCTGGAAAAGGGCTCCGAAGTCGGCGCTCACATTCTTTCCGGCGCGGTTGTCGATCCGATTGCACTGGACGAACTGATTCCCGACTGGAAGGACAAGGGCGCCCCGCTCAACACACCGGTCACCGAAGACCGGTTTTACGTGCTGGGGCCCAAGGGCGCCATGCGGCTGCCGAATTTCACCATGCCGCCGCTAATGAACAATCATGGCAACTATGCCGTTTCGTTGGGTAATGTCTGCCGCTGGCTGGCCGAACAGGCCGAAGCCATGGGGGTGGAAATCTATCCCGGCTTTGCCTGCTCGGATCTGGTCTATCGCGAGGACGGATCCGTAAAGGGCGTCGTCGCAGGAGTATTCGGCATCGGCAGGGACGGCGAACACAAGGCCGACTATCAGCCGGGCATGGAACTGCACGGCAAGTACGTGTTCATCGCCGAAGGTGTGCGCGGCTCCCTGGCCAAGATGCTGATCGACAGGTTTGACCTGTCTGCAGGCCGCGAACCCCAGAAGTTTGGCATCGGCATGAAAGAGCTGTGGGAAGTCAAGCCGGAGAACCACAAACAGGGCCAGGTGACCCACACCATGGGCTGGCCACTGGGAACGAAGACCGGTGGCGGATCCTTCATGTACCACCTGGAAGACAACCTGGTATCCGTCGGTTTTGTGGTACACCTGAACTATGAGAACCCGCACCTGTTCCCATATCAGGAATTCCAGCGTTTCAAGCACCACCCGCTCATCGCCGAAATACTGGAAGGCGGCCGGCGGGTTGCCTATGGTGCGCGCGCCATTACCGAAGGCGGCTTGCAATCGGTGCCCAAACTGACTTTCCCGGGCGGCGCGTTGATCGGCTGTTCGGCCGGTTTCGTCAATGTGCCGCGCATCAAGGGCTCACACAATGCCATGAAGACCGGCATGATGGCTGCCGAAGCCGCCTTTGCCGCCATTGGCGAAGGCCGCGAGGGTGACGAACTCACCACCTACATCGACGCTTATGAGAAATCATGGGTCTACAAGGACCTCAAGCAGGTCAGAAACGTCAAACCGATGTGGTCCAAGCTGGGCCTCATCGGCGGCCTCGCATTGGGCGGCATTGACATGTGGCTCAATCAGATCTTCGGCTTTGGATTCGGCACCTGGAAACACGGAAAACCGGATCACGCCTGCCTAAAACCCGCATCGCAGTTCAAGCCCATCGAATACCCCAAGGCCGATGGCCAGTTGTCGTTCGACCGGCTGACCAATGTCGCGTTCTCCGCCACCAATCACGAAGAAGATCAGCCGGTACACCTGCACCTTAACGACCCGTCCGTTCCCATCGCCGACAACCTGCCGAAATTCGACGAACCGGCGCAGCGCTACTGCCCTGCAGGGGTCTATGAGGTGGTCACCGATGACGACGGGTCAAACTCGCGATTCCAGATCAACGCCCAAAACTGCGTGCATTGCAAGACATGCGATATCAAGGACCCGGCCCAGAATATAGACTGGCGAGTTCCGCAGGGAGGCGAAGGGCCGAACTACCCGAACATGTAGAGGGTGATGAAGCATTGACAGGACGGTTCGCCTATAGGCCGGGAGATCTGCCTGAGGACCTCGAACGCTGGCCGTTTACCGGTGAAGCCTCGAACTATCAAATCGTGCGCGGCAACCCGCAAGCTTATGGCCGCATAGACATGGGCACCAGCGCAAGCCAGCACCGGCTAGGCATTTGGAAGTGCACTGCAGGCGCATTCGAATGTACTGAACGCGGCGACGAGTTACAGACGATCCTGCAGGGCCGTATGCGCCTGATCCGCCAGGACGGGACCGTGCAGGAATTCGGCCCCGGCGACAGTTTCTTCACATACAAGGGCGAGCGGGTCACCTGGGACATTATCGAAGATGTGACCAAGGTGTTCTTCACCCACGACAGCGACGGCAACTAACGCCCGTCACTCTAACCGACCTGTGGATTGCTTCGATTAAGCCACGATGTCGCCTTTGAATCGCGGCTTTCAAACGGCAAATCATGCCCCACAAGGTTGGTTGCGTTTGGCGGGTGAATTCAAATGCGTGCACTTGTCCTGATTGTCTTTTTCATGCTTGAGACCGGACCGGCCATTGCGGAAACCGGGGTGGAGCGGCAATGGTTCGGCCGCAGGGATGTATCTACTCCGCTTTCGGACAGGCCGGCGGCGCAAAATCAGCAGAAACCGGAAGGTTTTTGGAACTCATTCAGGCCTTATGTAGAGCCGCCGCAAACAGCACCAGCACCGCCTGCACAAACCTATACGCCTGCCGCATCGAAGCCGACAAAACGTCGTGCCAAGAAACGCAGGCGAACCGTCAAACCGGCTGTCAGGCGGACAACGACCCGAAAAAAGCAGGTAACCGCCATTCGCCGGTCACCGGCAACGAACACAGCAAGGCGCGACGCCCGATGGTGGCAGAAAGTCGGAAACCCGTCACTGGCCCGTTTCCGGCTTTGCCTTGTCAACTATGCCAACACCACCGGCGGTAGGTCGGATGTCAGCGAACAGACAGTGGTCATGCAGGCCATGGATCAAGACTGCAGGGACCCGTTCGATGAATTCGCGCTGCTGCTTTTTGAGCGCTTCGGCATGGACGGATACGAGAACATATCACGGGAGTTGATTGAAACGACGGTGCTGCCGGCCGTGCGCGATGCGGGAAAGTCCTGAAACCACGCGCTTTTTGTTGAGAGTTGGACACGATTCAGTTAACTGTGAGCATGGTCAAAGCACAAGAGCGCTTGCAGCGCCGCGCAAAAGAGCCCAAATTCTGAGCAAGACCCATGATTAATATGGCAAGCGCGGTGGTTTGCCGTTTCATCAAGGCGCAAGCATGAACACAAATCGACTGGGCGCCGCGGCAGGCGCCATAATGTTGCTCGTGACGGGTGTCCAGCCCGGCACCGCGCAAGCATCCCTGGAAAGCCTCGGATTACCTTCGCTTTCACTTTCGGGCAGCTACCTGGCTGGCAGATTTGCCGGCAAGCAGGGCGACAATGACATGGCGGCGCAATTCTACGCCCACGCCCTGGAAGGTGATCCCGATAACCCGGTGCTGATTGAACGCGCCTTCATCCTGGATCTCGCAGCGGGCAATATTTCCCAGGCCGAGCACTATGCCGAACGGGTTCTGGAGTACAACGACCAGCATCGCATGTCGCGCATCGTACTCGGTCTGAAATTCATGCGCGACGGAACCTTCGCAAAGGCGCGCAAACACTTCGAGTCGGCCGCCTTCACGCCGGTTGGCGAACTGACATCGGGGCTTCTTGTGGCCTGGACACATGCCGCCGACAACAACTTCGATGCAGCCATGAAGGCTCTGGATGTCCTTGACCGCAACGATGCGTTCGCGAATTTCAAACTTTACCACGCATCGCTCATCGCCGACTTCCTGAACAAGAAAGACAAAGCCGCAAAACTCTATGCACAGACATACGAGGCTGTCGGAACATCGTTGCGGGTCGTCCAGTCCTACGGCAACTTTCTCGCACGCCAGGGCAAAAGGGATGAAGCGCGCAAGGTTTACGACAAGTTCCTTGAAGCCAATCCCATGAGCCCCCTGGTTTACACCGCACACCAGGAGCTTGATGGCGACGGGAAACCAAAACCATTCATTGCACTGGCCCAGGATGGCAGCGCAGAAGCCATGTTCTCCCTGGCCAGCGCGCTGACCAACGAGCAGAATTCGAATGTCGCGCTGATCTACACCCAGCTTTCCCTGTCGGAGCGTCCGGAGTTTCCTGTCGCCCAGCTACTGCTGGGTGAAATCTACGAAGACATGAAAAGCTATGCCGACGCCGTGGCGGCTTTCGAAGCAATTCCGCTGAGTTCGTCACTGAGGTCCGGCGCGGAACTGAAAATCGCCAACAATCTGGACAATCTGAAGCGCACCGAGGAGGCGATTGCCCGTCTCGACAAGCTGATCGCGCGGGAGCCGGAAAACTACGATGCACATGTCACCAAGGGCAATCTGGAGCGTGGCCGGGAAAAGTGGCTGGCCGCGGCAGAATCCTACACTAAGGCGCTTGGGCTGTCCGAAAAGGTGGAGAACCGTCACTGGTCGGTCTTGTATTTCCGTGGCATCAGCTACGAGCGTGCCAAGCAATGGCAAAAGGCCGAACCGGACTTCCTGAAGGCCCTGGAATTGCGCCCTGACCAGCCCCAGGTCCTGAACTATCTCGGCTATACGTGGATCGAAAAACGCATCAACCTGAAAAAGGCTATGGCGATGGTCCGCAAGGCGGTAGATCTGCGGCCCAACGACGGTTATATCGTCGACAGCCTCGGCTGGGCGCACTACCAGCTCGGCCAGTACGACGAAGCCGTGAAATTCCTGGAACGCGCTGTCGGCCTGAAACCGGAAGACCCGGTCATCAACGATCACCTGGGCGATGCATATTGGAAGGTCGGCAGGAAGCTTGAGGCGGGCTTTCAATGGCGCCATGCGGTGGACAACAAGCCCGAGCCTGACGACCTTGAACGCATCAAACGCAAGCTGGAGTTTGGTCTGGAAGAAGAAAAGTTGCCTGCCCCATCTGCTCAAGGCGAGGATCCCGACAAATCGTGACGTCCGCCTGGGTGGCCGAGGCCGCGCGTGCAAAGATCAACCTGTGCCTGCATATCACCGGACGCAGGCCGGATGGGTATCATTTGCTCGACAGTATTGTTGTTTTTGCAGGTGCTTGCGACAGTCTGAGGCTGTCACCCGCACCCGACGCGCACTTGCAACTGACGGGGCCGTTCGCTGGCGCGTTGGCGCCTGAGGATGACAATCTGGTTCTCCAGGCATTCGTAAGGATGAAAGCACTGTGGCCGGACCGGATCTGCGGCACTGGTTTCAGCCTGGAAAAGAACCTGCCTGTGGCTTCCGGTATTGGTGGAGGCTCTGCCGATGCCGCTGCCGCACTCAGGGGGCTGGCAAAACTGTGGGCCATTGTCGGCGAAGATGACCCACTTCCTGAAGAACTCATGCAGCTCGCCCTCGAACTTGGCGCGGACGTGCCGGTGTGCCTGAACGGACATGCATGCCGGATGCGTGGGATCGGCGAGCAGCTTGACGTTATGGACGGTTTTCCGAAAATCGACTGTCTGCTGGTCAACCCCAACGTTCCCGTCGCAACGGGCCGGGTGTTCGGGGCCATGAACCTGGCGCCGGGAGACACGGCCTTTGCACCGTTGACATCCCCTCCTCCCCCCGCTTCAGACAAGAATGCGGTGCTGGAGTGGCTGTCTTCGACCCGTAATGACATGCAGCCGGCAGCCTGCACTCTCGAACCGGCCATTGGGGATTGTCTGGAGTTGCTGCATCAACAGCCCGGTATCCGGCTGGAACGCATGTCGGGCTCAGGCGCAACCTGCTTTGGATTGTTCGACAGCGCCGAGGCGACAGACGCAGCCGCCCGTGCCATAAAGGCGAAACACCCCGACTGGTGGGTCTGCCCGACCTATGTTGACGGCTGATCGCGCTTAAAAGAAACAGGGGCGTCATTTGACGCCCCTGGAACCATCGTGAAGTTAGGTGCTTTTTGCCTTATCAGCTCGTCGCAGCTTCGAACATCTCTTCGACATAGGCCCAGTTGACCAGGTTATCGAACCAGGCTTCGAGATACTTCGGCCGGGCATTGCGGTAGTCGATGTAATAGGAATGTTCCCAGACATCGCAGCCAAGAATCGGGCTGGCGCCGTGCACCAGGGGATTTTCACCGTTCGGCGTCTTCATGACTTCCAGCTTACCGTCCTTGACGGCCAGCCAGGCCCAGCCTGAACCGAATTGCGTGACACCGGCCTGAATGAAATCGGCACGCATCTTGTCGTAACCGCCAAGGTCGCTGTCAACCGCAGCCTGCAACTTGCCGGGCAAAGACGTGCCGCCACCGCCGGGCGCCATCCAGTTCCAGAAGTGAATATGGTTGTAGTGCTGGCCGGCATTATTGAACAGACCGGCATTGGAGCCGAAGCTTGCCTTGCAGATATCTTCCAGGCTCTTGCCCTCAAGGCCTGAGTCCTTCAGCAGGTTATTGCCGTTGGTGACATAGGCCTGATGGTGCTTGTCGTGATGAAACTCTAACGTTTCCGCCGACATGAATTCGCCAAGCGCGTCATATGCATAGGGAAGGTCTGGAAGTTCGAACGCCATTTTAAACCGCCTCCTGTTCGGGTTTATTCGAGCTGATTAGAAAAATGCCTGAATGCCGGTCTGCGCCCGGCCGAGGATTAGTGCATGGACATCATGCGTACCCTCATATGTATTGACTGTTTCGAGATTTACCATGTGTCGGATGACATGATATTCGTCCGATATACCATTGCCGCCATGCATGTCACGTGCAACGCGTGCGATATCCAGCGCCTTGCCGCAATTGTTGCGCTTCATGAGTGAAATTGCCTGTGGCGCAGCGGTTCCGGCCTCCAGGCCACGGCCCAGCGCCAACGCGCCCTGCAGCCCTATGGCAATCTCCGTTTGCATGTCGGCCAACTTCTTCTGCACGAGCTGCGTCGCTGCCAGCGGCCGGCCGAACTGCTTACGCTCAAGCGTGTACTGCCTGGCCGCATGCCAGCAGAACTCCGCCGCACCCATCGCACCCCAGGCAATGCCATAGCGCGCCTTGTTGAGACAACCAAACGGGCCGGACAGACCACGGGCGTTCGGCATAAGAGCCGACTCCGGCACGTGCACGTTGTCCAGAACGATCTCACCGGTCACAGACGCGCGCAGCGAAACCTTGCCTTCGATCTTCGGCGTGGAGAAACCGTCCATATCCCGGTCAACAAGGAACCCGTGAATCCCCTCGTCCTCGAGTTTGGCCCAGACCACAGCGACATCGGCGATCGGCGAATTGGTGATCCACATCTTCGAGCCGTTGAGCACAAAACCATCAGACGTTCGCTTGGCCCGCGTCTTCATGCCGCCCGGATCGGAACCCGCGTCCGGCTCGGTCAGGCCGAAACAGCCGACCCATTCGCCCGATGCCAGCTTTGGCAGGTACTTCGCCTTCTGTTCTTCAGAGCCGTAGGCCTCGATCGGATACATGACCAGCGAGTTCTGAACGCTCATCGCCGAACGGTAGCCGGAATCGACACGTTCGACTTCCCGGGCGATCAGGCCATAGGCGACGTAGCCAAGCCCGGCCCCGCCGTATCGCTCGCCCGTCATAACGCCGAGCAGGCCAAGCTCGCCAAGTTCACTCATGATTTCCCGGTCGAAACGTTCCTCGCGAAATGCCGACTGAACACGCGGCAGCAGCTTGTCCTGGCAGAAACTGCGGGCCGTTTCGGCGATCATGCGCTCTTCTTCGGTAAGCTGGGCCTCCAATCCCAAAGGGTCTTCCCAGTTGAAATGCGCAACCGATTGGGAACCCGTTGCGTCAAGTTTGCGGACAACCTCAGCCATGATGCAACTCTTTCCTGCCAGAGTTCGTGGATTGAGGTCTTACTTAGGCCGATCGGTTGCCACTGACAACCACTACGGCAACGACATTCGCAATGAGCAACGTCAGGCCCGCACGCGGGTCTTGTCCGGATCATAGTGCGGAAACCGCACGATGCGGCCAGGCAGGCGCTTTTGATGACCATCCAGCTTGCCGATTTCGACGTCTGTTCCGGCCTTACAATGCGCCACATCCAACCGCGCAAGAGCGATGGTTTTCTTAAGGACCGGCGAACGCACCGCGCTGGTCACCTCTCCGATCTGCGCCCGGCCGATGTGGACGCAATCACCGTGGCCGATATCTTCATTGCTATCCAACTCCAGCCCGACGAGCTTGCGCTGCGGATGATCCTTGCGCCTTTGCAGCGCTTCGCGGCCAATGAAATCATCATTCTTCGTCTTCAGCGCGACGGTAAAACCGATACCGGCCTCGAACGGGTCAGTCTGATCGGAAAATTCATAGCCATAGAAGATGAGTCCGGCTTCGATACGCACCATATCCAGCGCATCCAGACCCATCGGCCGGATGTCGTGTTCGGCGCCAGCCTCCATCACCGCCTCCAATACAGTCATCGCATCGCGCGGATGGCACCAAACCTCGTAGCCCAGTTCCCCGGTATATCCGGTCCGCGAGACAACCACCGGAGCACCATCGAACGTGTTGATACGGCCAACCGTGAACCGGAACCAGCCAAGTTCCTCTAACGACGGCCGCGCCGGCGGCGTCCAAATGATCTTTTTTAGAATGTCGCGCGATTTCGGTCCCTGCACGGCGATATTGTGCATCTGGTCCGTGGAAGACCGGACCCAGACCTGCAGGCCCATCTTGTCGGCCTGTTCGCGCAACCAGACGCCGCCATAGTCGTCCCCGCCGATCCATCGGAAGTTCTGCGGGCCAAGACGGAACAAGGTGCCGTCATCCAGCATGCCGCCATGCTCGTAACACATGGCCGAATAAACCACCTGACCATCGGCCAGCTTGCGGATATTTCGGGTCAGCGTGTATTGCATCAGCGCTTCGGCATCGGGGCCGGTGACCTCGAATTTACGCAGCGGCGACAGGTCAATAACGCAGGCACGTTCGCGGCAGGCCCAGTACTCCTCCAATGGCCCGTCCTTGGTAAAACTGGTTGGCAACCAAAACCCGCGATATTCGGTGAAATTGCGGGTCCGCTCGGCCCACGCCGGGTGAAAGGCGGTTTCCTGGGTCAGTTTGGCATCTGCATCGGGTGTCATTCGGATCGCCACCGCTCTTGGAAAGGACTCAACATCGCTATAGGTGCGCACGTGGATATCCGTCGGATCCCAGCCGTTTGCCGGATCGATATCGTCCGGGCAGGCAGACGATACGCAGACCAGATCGGTCAACGCGCGCATAAGAACATAATCGCCGGGCCTCGACCACGGCTCGTCCAGGTAGAGCGCGTTATGCTCGTCAATGGCCGTGTTGTAGAAATAGTTGAGCGCCATCCAGCCTTTGCGCGGGGATATTCCGAACCGGTCGAGCGCGCCGTTGAAATTGTCGGTGCAGTTGACGTGGCCGGGATAACCCATGTCGTCGTAGTAGCGCGCCGTACAGGCCAGAGCGAACGCGTCGTGCCGCCCGCAAGTGTCCTGAATGACCTCGACCAACGGATCCATATCCTGGTCGAACCCCTTGGAAAACAAGCCAGGTGCCGGATAGCCCTGCGCAACCAACGTACGGGTCGTTGTTGCATCGAGCGGCCGTTCCAGCCCCTTGTCCAGCTTGGCAGCAGAAAAACACTGAAAATCGGTACACTGCCGCCCCGCCACATCGATAATCTGGATGTATTCGCCCGCCTTGACCGTATAGGCTTGAGCGGTGGATTGGCTGATGCGAATGTCCTGGATCGGGTCAGCCAGAGGATCCGGCAGCGGCGTGTCGTTTGGCGCAGGTATCGTCTTGCGGCTGATGCGCACCTCAATCGGTGTCGACGTATCCTGGTGTTCCGGATACATGGGACGACCGGGCGCGCAAACCACCAGGTAACAGTCCTGCTGGGCGATGAACTCGTGCACCGCCCCGGCCCGGCTCTCAGAGCCGAAAAGCCACATGCAGGCGGCGTCGGCCAGATCAATGCCGTCGTGTTCAAGTCTGTTCCGGACCCGTGCAGCACTGGCTACATCCGACGCAAGGCATGCAAGTGTCCCGTCCGCCCTGCCGGAGACCGCACCACCGATCAATCCGGGATCAATCAGGCCGCCGGGCGCTGCCGCAATCACCTCTGCCGGTTGACCGCCTTCGACGTCCGTAACCTGAATAGTATCTCCGGCTTTGAGATCGACGCAGATCAACCCGGCGCCGGGCACGGTATAGCGCTCCACCCCCGGTTTGAACGCCCTCAATCCCGGACGCAAAATCCGCGAAGCACTTGGAGGTTTGGCGACGAAAACCTCTTTGGCCGATTCAAGCATGAGCGGTCACCATCTGCAGGATGGGCAAGACTAGGGTCTTGACCCTAAGCCATCCCCAGGCTCAAATCAATGTATTGGTCACAATTGGTCAAATTGGGCGCCATTGGTACAGATCCATTCAACCCATGAGCCGCTCATCGAACGGACACTTTGTCAGGTTTTCATAGCCCGTTTCTGTCACCAGAACCTGATCTTCGAGCTTGATACCATCGCGTCCGCCAACCGCACCGATATAGGCCTCGACGCATAACATCATGCCCGGTTCCAACACCCCGTGATATCCGCGCGCCTCGAAATCCATGGGATACTTGATCGATGGCCATTCGTCACACAGCCCGACCCCATGGAACTTCGATCCGTAACGCAGCTCTATGAATTCATCGGGCAGTTGATGACCACCATGGGTTAACTCTTCGAACGTCACACCGGGCTTGACCAGTTCCATATTGGTCATGATGTGCTCGTAAGCCACCGCATGCAGCCGTTTCTGCTCGTTCGTTGGTGGCCCGTCACCGATGAACCACGACCGCGAGATGTCGGCACACATGCCATAACAGCCGATGAGATCGGTATCGAAACACACAAGCTCGTTGTTCTGGATGACGCGCGGCCCGCATTCCTGAAACCACGGATTGGTCCTTGGCCCGGAACTGAGAATACGCGTCTCAATCCACTCACCACCACGCATGATGTTCTGCTTGTGAAGCTCGGCCCAGACATCGTTTTCGGTGATCCCGGGCCGGGTGATCTTGCGCATTTCCGCCACCGACCGCTCGCAAGCCAGCATGGCGCAGCGCATCGCCTTGATCTCATCGGCACCCTTGACCGCGCGGGTTCTTTCAGTGACCTCCTCGCCGTCATGCACCTCGATGCCCACCTCATCAAGCGCGCGCAGACCGGCGATCTGGATCTTGTCCACGGCGAGCCGGCGGTTCTGGCCGGCATGCTCGCGCATCAAGTCATCAATTTCACCCGCAAAGACTGCCGCCTTTTCCTCCGTCCTGTCACCGGTGGCAAAATAGAAGAACGACGCACCACCGCGCACCTCGCGAACCAGCGGATTGTATTCAGACATGTATTTGAGACCGGCATACTCCCACAACACCATGTAGCCATCCGGCAGCAGCAGGCAGGCCCGGAACGGATTGTGCGCCGCCCAAAGCTGCATGTGGGTTGTGTCGGTGGCATAGCGGATATTCAGCGGGTCATACATGAGCAGCCCGCCAAGGTCGCGTTCATTGATTGCAGCAACCAGACGTGCCCAACGGAACTTCCTCATGGCCTGCAAATCAGGACACTCAAGGCCGGCCTCGGCCCACTCGTCATAGGCAAGCTGCGTCGGGCCTATCTCAATGCGGTCATTGTCGTCAGGCGTGTTGTCAGGCTTGAGACCCGTCACTGGCCGGCGGCTTGGATCAATCTTGGGATTGGGAATGGAGAACGGCGACGTGGACATATTGCCTCCACTGGCTGACAGTACGCTCCTGCAACGTACACAAGCTGAGACTATGCCGGGCTCAAGCGGTCACGCAATACGGAAAATAACGCCAGTCAATCCGCTCCCACGCGCTGGAACCACGCATCCTCGTCGATCACCTCAACACCCAGTTCCGTTGCCTTCTTCAGTTTCGATCCGGCACCGGGCCCGGCAACGACAAGATCGGTTTTTTTTGACACCGAGCCGGCCACCTTGCCACCCAGCCGTTCCGCCATGGCCTTGGCCTCATCGCGGGTCATGCGCTCCAAAGATCCGGTGAAGACGATTGTCTGGCCCGAAACCGGAGAAGATGTATCAACTGCCTCAAGAGCTTCGATCTCGATCTGGTCCAGCAGGTCCCGCACCACATCCACATTGTGTGGTTCGGCGAAGAACTCGACCAACGCATCGGCAACCGTTTGGCCGATCCCATCTATGTTGTCGAGATCCCCGTAGGCTTCGCCTTCGCGATCAGATGCCGCCTGCATTGCCTCTATAAATCCATCCGCCGAACCATACGCCCGCGCCAGAGTACGGGCCGTGGTTTCCCCGGCATGCCGGATACCAAGCGCGAAGATGAACCGGTCAAGCCCTATCCGGCGGCGCGCATCGATTGCAGCGAACAGATTGCGGGCGGACGTCTCCCCCCAGCCTTCCCGGTCTTTGAATTTCTTCAAAGAGCTTCGATCGCGCTCTTCAAGAGTGAAGATATCTGCAGCAGACTGTATGAGACCATCGTCATAGAATTCCTGGATGACCTTGTCCCCAAGGCCTTCAATGTCAAACGCGTTACGCGATACAAAATGCTTCAGACGTTCGACACGCTGCGCCGGGCAAATCAGCCCGCCCGTACAACGGCGCACAACATCGCTCTTGCCGGTCTTTTCATTGATGTCTCGCGCAGCATGCGAGCCGCAGGCCGGACACACATCCGGGAACACAAAGGCCGTTGAGTCCGCAGGGCGCAGCTCGGGAAGCACGGCAAGAACCTGCGGGATCACATCGCCTGCCCTTTGTACGATGACCGTGTCGCCAATACGGATGTCCTTGCGCTCGATCTCGTCTTCATTGTGCAATGTCGCATTGGAGACCACCACGCCTCCCACGGTGACAGGTTTCAGACGCGCAACCGGTGTCAGCGCGCCTGTACGGCCAACCTGAATCTCAATGTCTTCGAGGACAGTGGTCGCTTTTTCGGCCGGGAACTTATGTGCCACAGCCCAACGCGGCGAGCGGGACACGAAACCGAGCCGTGCTTGATAGTCCAGCCGGTTCACCTTGTAGACCACACCGTCAATGTCATAGCCGAGAGATGCGCGGCGGGCCTCGATCTCGCCGTGGTGGGCAATGAGGTCTTCCACCGAATGACACAGGCGCGTCAGATCGTTGACCGGGAAACCCCAACTCGCAAAAGCCTCCAGCACGCCCCATTGCGTCTGTGCCGGAAGCTCTCCCACCTCGCCCCAGCTATAGGCGAAAAAGCGCAGCGGCCGTGATGCGGTAATCGCGGCATCGAGCTGCCGCAACGATCCTGCAGCGGCGTTGCGCGGATTGGCAAAGACCTTGCCACCAGATTGACTCTGTTTCTCATTAAGCAACGCGAAGTCCTTGTGCGACATATAGATTTCACCACGAACTTCGAAGACATCCGGGAAGCCGTCGCCGGTCACCACATTCGGGATATCAGCTATGGTGCGCACATTCGCCGTGACGTTCTCTCCTTCCGAGCCATCGCCCCGCGTGGCGGCCTGCACTAACTTTCCGCCCTCATAGCGCAGGGAAATCGACAGGCCGTCGATCTTGGGTTCGGCGGTCAGATCCACCTGCACATCCTCGCCAAGGTTGAGAAACCGCCGGATGCGCTGCACGAATTCGTGCACATCCCCTTTGTCAAAGGCATTGCCGAGCGACAACATCGGCACGCCGTGGCGCACCTTTGAGAACTTTTCCGACGGCGTGGCACCGACAGACCCGGAAGGCGAGTCTGCGCGCACAAGGGATGGAAACCGCGTCTCGATTTCGTCGTTACGCCGCCTCAGCGCATCATAGGCGGCATCCGAAATAACCGGCGCATCTTCGCGATAGTACCGATCATCATGCCCGGCAATTTCCTTAGCCAGGCGGGCAAGCTCCGCTGCCGCCTGCTCATCGCTCAACTCACTGACCGCGATTTCTTCAGCGCCCATCGGCATTCCTGAAGCTCTCCCCAACTCAACTTGCCCGATCGAGCAGGCGTTCGGCCTGCGCCCGGGCTTCATCGGTCACAACCTCGGCGGACAGCATGCGCGCAATTTCTTCGCGCCGCCCGGCTCCGGCCAGCTCACTCACCTGGGTAGTGACACTTTCGCCGCCCTCACCGATATCCGCCTGCTTGGCAATCAGCAGGTGGTGATCAGCGCGTCCCGCAACCTGGGGCGAATGTGTCACTGCCAGCACCTGAAGATGCCCTGCCAATCGCGCCAGCCGCTGACCAATAGCATCTGCGACCGCACCACCGACACCGGTGTCTATCTCATCGAAAATCAGCGTCGGCGCCGAGCCACAGGACGCCAGCACCACCTTCAGGGCGAGCATGAACCGGGACAACTCGCCACCGGACGCCACTTTCACCAGCGGACCGCATGGCGTGCCCGGATTGGCCGAAACGAGAAACTCCACGCGGTCGATACCCTCCGGTCCGGCCTTGTCGGGATCGCTATCCACACCCGTTTCGAACCGCGCCCGTTCAAGCCGCAACGGACCCAACTCGTTTACCACGGCTGCGTCCAAACGCCGCGCTGCTTCAAGGCGGCGGCCGGACAGATCTGCTGCAACCTGGTCATAAGCAGATTGCGCCACCTGAACCGCTTCCCGCAAGCGCTCCAGCTTGCGTCCGCCATCCTCGATCTCGCCAAGCGCACTTTCAAACTTTTGAAGCAGATCCGGCAACGCATCCACGCTCACCTTGTGTTTGCGCGCTGCGGCCCGCAAGGCAAACAGACGTTCTTCTGCAGCTTCCAACTCTTGCGGCTCGAACGCAAAAGAGCGCTCCGCCTCTTCCAGCGCCGCACCGGCCTCGGCCAGTTCAACGACCACCCGTTCAAGTGAGTCGCAAGCAAGATCCAAGTGGCCTTGCGCCTCGTCCCTGCGGCGTTCAAGCCTGCGCAATGCACCGTTCAGCCGGGCTTCCAACGTCCCGTCATCGCGCAAAATGGCAGCGGCTTCCTGAATGGCATCACAGAACTGTTCCGCGCGCATCATGATCTGCCTGCGCGACGCCAGTTCCTCCTCCTCTCCGGCCTTTGGTGCCAGGGTTCTGAGTTCCTCGGCCGAGTGCTCGAGGAATGCGGCTTCTGCATCCGCCTCAGCCATTCTGGCCTCGTGATCGGCCAATGACTTACGGGCTTCGCTGAGGGCCTGCCAAGCTTCCGAAACGGTTTGCCGCCTGTTGTCGAGTTGCCCGAATGCATCCAGCAACCGCCTGTGATTTGCAACATCCACAAGGGCCCGGTCGTCGTGCTGACCATGAATTTCTGCCAGGAGGCCGCCCGTCTGCCGAAGCAGGTTCACACTGACCGGCTGATCGTTGATAAAGGCACGCGACTTACCGTCAGCGGCCTGCACCCGTCGGATAACAAGCTCATCGCCGGCATCTATTCCCTGCTCTGCAAGCAATGCCAGCGCCGGGTGGCTGACGGAAAGTGAAAACTGAGCCGTCACCACCCCCTTAGAGGCTGAGGCCCTGACAAGCGAAGCATCACCGCGCGCACCGAGCGCCAGTCCAAGCGCGTCGAGCAGGATGGACTTTCCCGCACCGGTTTCCCCGGTAAGCACGACAAGGCCCTGCTCGAAGTCTATATCGAGCCGGTCAATCAGGACGATGTCGCGAACGCAAAGCGCTGTCAGCATAACACCGGTTTATAGCCCACTCGCCGGCCTACGCGCGAGAGCGAACTCGCACCGACCGCAGTCAAGTGTTGAAATTTCACGACCGTCGCCGTCGCCAGTCATGCTATACCATCTGCATTGGCTGGCAGCTTGGAGGAGATCGTGAGCGACACACAGATCGAACTGGCATTCGGCCGCTCTTTCCTTCCGGTCATCCTGCCTAACGGTGCACGACCGTGCATCATCCGCAAAGCGCAGTTGGACAAGCTGCCGGATTCAGCTCTACGCAACCGGTTTGAGCGACGAAGAATGCGCAGATACCGGCGTCGAGATTGTCGCGGATCTCAACAAGGCAATTGCAGATAGCCTGGAGCGACACAACGACCCGGCACTCGCCATACTGCCGGAAGGCCCCTATGTCGTTCCCAAATATGCCAATGCCAGGGCGGCTTGAGTAGCGCTGCGCGCTCTTGATGCTGGTAAGGTGATGAGTATGGAATTCCGCGGCTGCGGCAGGTCAGTTCCAGAGCTGGCTGATCCACGATGACTGGTTTTCCGCCGGCTGCAGGCCATCCGATGCCAACAGCGTATAGGCATCCTTGTACCATTCGCTGTTCGGATAGTTATGCCCCAGCACTGCGGCTGCCGTTTGGGCCTCCGACCGGACACCCAATGCCAGATACGACTCCGTCAGCCGATACAACGCTTCAGGCGCATGCGAGGTGGTCTGATATTTGGTCACAACCGTTTTGAACCGGTTGATGCTGGCCAGATGCGCCCTGCGTTTGAGGTAATAGCGGCCGACTTCCATTTCTTTGCCCGCCAGGTGATCGCGCGCCAGGACGGCCTTGGCATCGGCATCGCGGGCATAGGCCGACCCCGGAAAGCGTTGCGACACTTCGTTCAGTGCCTGCAGGGCATTGTCCGTCGCGGTTTGATCCCGCCCCACATCGATGATCTGTTCGTAGTAGGATATCGCGATGAGATAATAGGCATAGGCCGCATCCCTGTGCCCGGGATGCAGCGTAATGAACCGCTTGGCCGAATTAATCGAGTCATCATACTGGTTGCGCTGGTACTGCGCGTAGGATTGCATGAGAATCGCCCTGGTCGCCCAAGCCGAATAAGGATGCTGACGTTCGACCTCGCCGAATTTCTTCGCCGCCGTCTTGTATTCACCGTCCTTCAAGCTCTTCAGGCCGGCATTGTAGAGCTCCGCGATCGGCTTGGCATCGTCGACCGTTGCAAGGTCCGGTGCAATCGCATCGCCCGTCTGGGTACTGGCCGACGAGGTTGACGAACTGCTGCTGGAGGACGATTCGCCGTCTCCCCAAAGGTAATCCCCCAATCCGCCGCCAAGTCCGGACGTATCGACCTTTGTATTCGAACATGCCGAAATCAGCACGGCCCCTGCGACCAAAATGGCCAGTCGCGACAGGCGTTTACCGCATTGCGGCTGTTTTTGCTGCTCACATGGCATTTCCGACGACGCCCCAAATCCTTCAGTCAACTGGTTCATACGCAATACCTGTTTGACCAGCCGAACTCGCCCCAAAGGACGTTTCTTTTACTGCCTTTAGCTAAGCGCATCAAACCCGGCGGAATTGTGACCACCGGGTCTGAGCAAAATCGGATGTGAATTGAAGCTCAGGTATCAGTTAGCTTGCCGTCTCAGGAATGCCGGAATCTCCAATTGATCATCATCGAGCCCCGGATCGATTTGCGGGTTCAGCGGGTGGACATTGTCGCCGGAAACGTCGCCTGCAGGCTGTTCAGCCGTCAGCTGTTCACCACTCATTCTCGGTTCCGGTTTTGCCATATCTGCCTCTTCCTTGATCGGTTCTTTGCGTCCAAGCCCGACGCCCGCCAGCCTTTCAAGCAGGCCCCGGCGCAGTTTCTTGTGCGGCGAGCCCGCCCCGGCGGGCGCTTCGTGTTTTTGAGCCTGCATCTGCCGTTGGGCAATCGGTGGAAATTCCTCCGGTGCCGGCATGGCGGGAGTTTGCCGTGTATGTACCCTGGGCGCCATCGGAGCAACGGGATGTTCAGCCGCAGGAGCAACATCATGTTCCGC
>JANQIR010000266.1 GCA_028282065.1 Aestuariivirgaceae bacterium | reverse complement strand
CCGCCTTCGCGGGATCATCAACCACAACAACATCGGGAACATTGTTCAAAAGGGACGCGGGGCCGTTCTTGACCGCCACCTTCAGGAGGTCCTCGTTGGCGGGCGCCTTCTTCGGTTCAATCACGATCTCGCGCGCCAGCAATGCCCGATTCGCTGCGCGAATCGGCAGAACCTGCGGTTCCTGCTGACCTTCCACCAAGGTCTGAACCTTGCCGAGCAGATAGTTGATCAGTTCCGCCTGGGTAATGGTTTTGTCATCGTTTTCATCGGCACCGTTCTTTTCCAGCGCCCTGGCAAAGGCGTAACTGAGCGCCCCGCGCCATTTACCTTCGATTTGCAGTTCGGGAATTTGCCGGTCCTCGACCGTTGCCGCGACGAAAGTCACGTTTCGAAATGAGTCCGGCGGTGCCTTGGCATGTTCCAGTGAGGGCAGCGTCACCTGATCGTCCGAGATTTCGATCGGCGGCACACTGCGATAACGCACAGGTGTCGTGACCGACCGGAACATGGTCCCCGAGTGACACGAATCAGCGATGAAAATCACATTGATTCCCTTGTCATCAGCCATGCGCAGCCAGGCGTTGATCTCATCGTCAACCACACGCTCTTTATTATGCGGGGCTTTGGGCGAGAATCCGGAGAGCAGGAAGTTCTCGTTTTTGCGGTCGCGCTCACCGCCTCTTTCATCGGCTTCGGCCTCCTGAGATCCGTGCCCGGCGAATGAGAACACAATGGTATCGCCTGCCCGCGAGCGTGCCACCAATTGCTGCCAGCCCTTTTCAAAGGCTTCCTTGGTGACTTGCCTGTCCAGCAGGACGGTCACGTCCTTGGCCCCGAGCCCACGTATCGTTGCAGCAATATCCACCGCATCGTTAACCGCCCCGCCAAGTTGCTGGTTTTTTGGCAGATTGGGATACACGTTCACGCCGACAATCATACCCCGCAACGCGGCATGACCTGATGTCACATCGCAGGTCAATCCACCGGCAATCGCCATCGCGGTCAAAACGCAAAGGCCAAAGAATCGTTTAACCTTGTCGGCAGCTGCGGCCTTCCTCACACCGTCCTCCATCCTGTGTTACCGGAAACAACAAAGCGGCAAACCGCTTTTCCGGTCCTGTGGGCTACATCCGGCCTCAAACCCGCGAGCGCTTTTCGCGCGTTCAGATCCACTATGGAATACCGGCAGCCGTGTCGCGGGCAACCACAGATTCCACTTTCCAGACCGAGTTTTAGCAAATTCCGGCCTGTGTTACGCGCATGAGTGTTACAATTCAAACCTGAACAGGCGCTGTCAGGCCCGTTCATGGCTGCTGCGCGCGCGAATCATTTGCTGAATTGCGCTGATTTTGCCACGCTGTAGCACCGGTGCTGTTCTGGGGTGAGATGATGTGCACAACTGCAGAACGACTGCGCAAACCGTTTGGCAGGCAATTCAACCCGCCCAGGCTGGATGTACCTGCCGTTTACAGATGCCGGATGGTGCGCCGATGCCGGGATGAGCAGCCTTGACGAGCGATCAGGCAATCGTCTTCTCGATCATCGGCTGCGCTATGGTGATGTTCATCTGGGGCCGCTGGCGCTACGACCTGGTCGCGGTCATCGCATTGCTTGCGGCCATATTTACAGGTGTCGTACCACCGGGCGAAGCGTTCCACGGCCTGGGGCATCCGGCTGTGATAACCGTCGCTGCGGTTCTGGTCATCAGCCGGGCCCTGCAGGTATCCGGCGTCGTCAACCACCTTGTCCGCATGCTGGCGCCAACGCGAAAGAACCCGGCCCTTCAGATAACAACAACAACCACGCTCACCGCTGCCTTGTCGGCCATCATGAACAATGTCGGCGCCCTGGCCCTGATGCTGCCGGTGTCGATCCGCAACGCCTACCGGGCAAAACGCTCGCCATCGCTCATCCTTATGCCGCTGTCATTCGCCTCACTGCTCGGCGGCCTCATCACATTGATTGGAACCCCGCCGAATATCGTCATAGCCAGCGCACGCCAGGAATTTGCCGGCGCGCCGTTCAAAATGTTCGACTTCACCTATGTTGGGCTGGTGGTGGCCGCTGCAGGCCTTCTATACCTGACCACAATAGGCTGGCGGCTGCTTCCGGAGCGGCTGGTGGGCCAAGACGGTGCGGACGGCTTGTTCCATGTCGAAGCTTACACGACTGAGGCCAGGGTATCAGCCGGCTCTCCTTTGATCGGCAAACAGGTGCGCCAGCTTGAGCAGTTGTGTGAAAATGATATCACCGTCATGGCCATCGTGCGCGGCAATCGGCGCATGCTCGCACCCTCGGGTATTGAACATCTTCAAGAGAACGACATCCTGTTGCTGGAAGGCGATCCCGCCGTTCTTGAACCGCTGACGGACGGTGTGTCGCTTGATCCGCTTGGCCACAAGGCCTGGCCGGCACGGGATCTGCGTTCGGAAGATGTCAGGGTGGTTGAGGCCGTGCTTATGCCCAACGCGCCAATCGAAGGCCAGTCAATGCGGGGGGTGAAACTGCATGACAGATACGGCATCAACCTTCTGGCAATAGCCAGGCAGGGCCAGGCGCCACGCACCCGGCTGACCCGGATAAAATTCAAGACCGGCGATGTTCTTTTGTTGCAAGGAGAACGCAACACACTCTACCAGAGCATCCGCGATCTCGGCTGTCTGGTACTGGCGGACAGGGGATTCGCAGCGCCACGCCGGCGGCGTACAATTGTGCCCGCGGGCGTCTTTGGCGCGGCCATTGCCGCAGCGGCGCTTGGCCTGGTGAGCGTGCCGGTCGCCTTTGTCACCGCCGTGGCACTTCTGGTCATCATCGGCACAATATCGCTGCAGGAAGTCTATGACAGTATCGAGTGGCCCATCATCGTGCTTTTGGCAGCACTGATTCCCATCGGCCATGCGATGTTTACCACCGGAGGCACCGGCCTGATCGCATCGGCCCTGACCGGGTTTTCCACCGAAGTGCCGATCTGGGCCATTCTTGCGCTTCTCGTGCTGTCTTGCATGTGGCTGTCCGATCTCATTCACAACACGCCGACTGCCGTGCTTATGGCGCCTGTCGCCGCCACGATGGCTAAGACGCTCGATCTGCCGGTCGACCCGTTCTTGATGGCCGTCGCAATCGGAAGCGCATCGCCGTATCTGACGCCGATCGGCCATCAATCCAACACGCTGGTCATGGGACCGGGCGGATACCGGTTTTCAGATTATACCCGGCTTGGACTGCCGATGGAGCTGATCATACTCGCCGTCTCGGTCCCAATGATCATGTGGGTCTGGATGCCCTAGAGCGTTTTGCAGTTAGGTTGAACCATTCTGACGGAGCGAATTTGTGACAAGGTCAAGCAAAGGCACGAACAGCATATCTGGCATATGGTGGAGGGGCTTTGCGCCGGAATTGGCGCAAATTCGCCCGTCCCATCAAGGGTTTGCGCCCGGCGGCGCCCCGATGACGGAACGCTCTTGCAATA
>JANQIR010000206.1 GCA_028282065.1 Aestuariivirgaceae bacterium | reverse complement strand
AATTGCTGTTGTTCGATGCGGAAACGCGCGATGGCATTGTTCAACCCCACAATCAGCAGTCTTCCAAGTCGCTGTCGTCGTCCGTCGAGCTCACTATTGGTGGCGTCAAGGTGGAGCTTCAGGTCGAAGGCTGGCAGGACGAGGGCGGTGGGGGTGGTAGCGGCCTTTCGAAGCTCTGGCTGCTGCTCGGACCGGATGCTTTCAGGAGCGAACTGTTAGACCAGCTCTGGCCGGGCACGGCCCGAAAGGCAGCGCGCCTTGACGATGCAATCGAGGCTCTCGGCCGGGTTATTCCGGAGATTGCCCTGGAAGCGGCCGCGCAAAGCGGGGGCGAGCGGCCGGGGTTTGTGGTGGCGACCGGCAGAACGACCTTGTGGCCTCAGCTTTACGAGAGCATCAGCCGTACCATCGCCGGTTCCAGCCACGGCTTTGTGTTGGGTAACAAGTTGCCGTTTGATCCGATGAAGCTGAAGCAGGCGGTAGTGGCAGGTGCCCGGCTGTTGACGCGGGAAAAGGCTCCACGCGACGTCGAACCGATCCATGCCAATCCGGTGGCCATTGTCGAGTTGACCACAACACCGGAATTCGGCGGAAGCGGCGGTCATCAGATTCACGAACGCACGCGCATTGCCTCGATCCGCTATGTGACGGGACCGGATGTCGAGGAGAGTGGACCGCAGGACTTTGCAATTGCCGGCAGGTTTACCTTCGCGCGCGCCCTGCCGGGACTGACGCCGGAACGCCTTGAAGCCATCAACAAGGTGCTCGATGATGCTGCGCCGTGCATTATCCTGCAAGGCGCCAAGCAGATAAATCCGGCAGATCTCGGGGCCGGCAGCAACACCAGCTGGCGGGTAACGACGAACGCGGCCGGTAAGGACGGAAAGGATGTCGAAATCCGCATGGAGGCGTCCGGGCAGCCGACCTCTTTGCATCTCGTCATCAGCGGTGATGCCATAACCAAGTATGAACAGCATCGGGACTAGGGTCGTTTGACATGCCGACGCTAGCGATATTCACAACCGGTTTAATCATCATTGTGCTGTTCATTGTGGCGGCGGTTCCCTTCTATCTGCACGCCCGCAAGCACGCCCGTGCGGTTAAGGTGCATCTGGATCAGGTCAACCGTGACCTTGGGACCAATGCGGCCAGCCTTGAGGATCTGCGCAAGGTGATCAAGTCCCGGTCCGCTCAGGTATCGGGCGAATCCACACCGCCCGCAGTGCCGCGAGCGGTCGCCGACACGGCCAAACAATCGGGGGTGGAGCCGGGGACCGCAGGTTTTTACGTCAAGACGCTGGGTGATGCGGTGCTGACGCTGGTGGACCGCCTGGCCGCACTTCAGTCGGTGCCGGAATTTGCCGAGCTGGACAGTCAGCTTGAGTTGGGCGAGCGGATTATAGAGTTCTCCGAAAGCTACGACAGGATCATCAAGCCCCTGGGTGGTGGCGCAGCGGATGCTGCCGACGGCTTCGAACGTGCGCTATTGGATGGCTCATTCGATGCATTGATCACACTGCCGACGCTGCTTCGCTCCTATTTTCTTCAAACGCCGGGAACGGCGGCCATTCTGGCGGCGGCGGAGCTTGCGGCTGGTTCGATTCGCGGACTGGCCGATCAGCAAGGCATAGAGATCGATACCGTGGCACCCCTGACCGCCATTCCTCAGAACGATCCGCGTGCCGATCCCAACGACCGCCGGGGATTGCGGCATTTGCCTGTGGTTGCGGAAATTGTCCGGCGCCAGGTCATTTCCGTACCGCCGAATCATGCACTGGTTGTAGATTGCGCCATTCCGGGATTGCGGCGTGGCAGCCGCGTGGTACGTCCGTCACGGCTTACGATTTACAACCATGCCTCGTGGGTGTCCTCGTGATTGCCGTCGGGCATACGGCAGGTCCGTTGCCGTAACGTCATGACTGGTTCTCATAGGCTTTGCCATGCACTACTGTTTGCTGTTAAACGCAACGGATTCCATAAGAAACGGGGATTGCGGTGACGATCGGTGACACAATCAATCTGTTCAACTACGAGCCGCAACACTACGCTTCGATCCGTGCGGAGGTGGCTGAGGGCCGGCAGTTGTCGCTGAGTGCCGAAGAGCTGTGGTCGAAGCCCAATCTGGTGCTGACCGGATTTGACCACATGGCCTCCATGGGAAGCCGCAAACTGTTCCGCAGGCGGTCGCGGCCGAATGTAAAGTCCGGCGCCAGAACGCATGGCGCGACGGTGTCTTTGGAAAGCCTGCTTGAGGAGTATCATGCGGTTTCCGTGGTTGATGCCGGCGATGGTCCTGAACCGCTTGGCGTTCCGTTCTCCCATGTATTCATACTGACCGGCGAAAACCTGCATGCCGCGACCGGCTTGGCTGAACAACAGCTCACCCGGCTGATCGACGACGAATTCAAGAACATGATTGATCCGGATTGGGGAATCAGGGCGCGATTCATGGCAGGACGCCATCACAGCGAAGACGCTATGTCGGTTTATTTCGGCTATGGCATCTTTGTTCCGTCGCGTCAGGATGAAAAACCCGTCGGGCAATTGTCGATCGTTCGCGCCGGGGAGGATCAGTCATCCGCCTTCGAGCCGATGTTGCCGGATGACAGCGTTGCCGCTTTTTATCGTGGCCAGACCGGGCTGGCATTTGCCGCTGACGAGAGCCTTGCGCCGGCAACCAGCGAACGATTGCCATCGGATGTTCTTTTCTATCTCGGCCGTTATCCGGGCGATGAATACGAAAAGCGTGCCGCACCTTTGTATTTCAATGCGGTTTCAACAGCAGAAGACACGTATGGCCGGCCGCTTGGCATCCAGCATTCCGCACCGGGAGAAGACCTTGGCGAATGGGAGGGCTACTACGACGTGGCCGACCGGGGCGAAGAGCTGATGCGGCTCTATTACTCTTTCGACAGCCGCGTCAGCCGACTGCGCCGTTTCCCTCCGAAGGAGCCGCATCTGTCCATTGTCGGCCTGTCGCCGCCTGCCGCACTGCCGCAATCGATCTATCGATGGTGGGTCGATCTGATGGCCGACGATCATCTCGCTCATTCCGCGTTGTGCAGGCGTAAGAAATCACTCGTCATCCGCGACAAGAGCCTGCGGTCCTATGACTGGACGAATTACGCTTACGAGAGTGGCCGGCGCTCGACCGGGCTGGTGGCAATGGAGCAGATCGAAGTCGACGGCGAGATGTTCCCGGCGCTGGTTTCTCCGGTCGATATGGGATCGTTTGGTTATCTCAAACTGCCGCAGGACCCTGCGATCATGACCTTTGATGACGAAGGCGGTTCAGCCAAAGCCTATGAAATGGACTGGTTGAACCATGCATGTTCGGTGGAATTCAGCGATACGACGACGGCAGGCCTGGCAACCGCCTTGGGCAACGACCTGGCGTTTGAGATTATCGCACACCGGGGGCAGGTGGAGTTCCGTTCACGCGCCGGCCAGCTTTTCCAGGAGCAGGGCGAAAGAAACCGCTTCGAGCGGGTCAATCATGCGGTCATCGAAACTGGCGGCCGGGTGATGGCAGGGCCGCTCGTATTGCACTATTCTCATGGTTAGATGCGATGAGACCGAGGTCTTGATATGGCTAAGCTGACCCGCCGATTTGGGCGCTTTCGAGCGACACCCGCACTGAAAATGCTGATTGTCGGTGCGGCCATGATTGCCGGCGTGGCGGCAATCGGGACCACCGTGGCAAACTATGCCGGGCAGTTTGCCATGAACCGTGCCTGGGTGAGTGAGGTTGAAGTCACAAAAAACAGCCAGAGCGCCCAGGATCTTCTTGAAAGCGCGCGCGATGCCGGGATCGTCCGGTTCGACACGCAGGCCAGGCAGCTTGCTGTGTTGCCTTGCGAGGCAATGCATGATCCGTCTGTCGCATCGGCCAGTGGCCAGCGGTTGTCTGACGGCGCGCTGGTCATACTGACGAAGCTGTGCACCAGCGGCACGGGTGGCGACATCCTGGCTGAGATCGAGCGCTGGAACAGCTCTTTCAAACTGCTGGCGATCCGGGATAATCGCTCGTTGCAGCCGGTTTGCGACGACGGCCGCCAGATCACCACAAATGTTCTGCCGACAGGCTGCAAATTACCCGGCTGGAGTGCGAACCGCATCGCCGGACAGACGGCGGCGGGCGAGCGGCTTCTGGCCCCGCTGCCACCGTTGGAGGATGCCCTTCCGCCGCAGCGCGATTATGCCGCTGTTGCGAAGAGGCGTACACCGTGGTCATCCGATTGGCTGATGATCGCTCCTTTCGAGTCCGGTACACCAGGACAATCGGATAGTGCAGCCATGGTCTTGAGCACCGATCTGATCAAGGCTCGCGGTCCGTTTGTCGTCGATCTGATCGGTGAACCGCGTGCCATTCGTATCAACGGCCAGGAACGCACAGTCCGACCAAATGCCAACCGGCAAAGCGTCATTGCAGGCGGTGTTCGTGTGTCGATAGAGCTGTTGTGCAATCAGCGCGATTTCGAGGATTTCCCGCCCGGGCGCAGGTGCCAGAGAGCGCGGGAGATTTCCACGGCCCATGCCTATCGCATGGTGGTGCGTCCGCCGCGCGGCCGCACCTTCAAGATGGAAATCGAAACCGGTTTCTCGCGCAATGTACCGCAGGACCTGAACGATGTTCTGGACCCTCAGAAGAAAACCGGCAAGACGTCGATCAATCTGCGCCGTACTGCGCATCTGCAGGTCGGATGCGATAAGTCCGGTCTGTCGCCTGCGTGCAACTTATCCTGGAAGGTGTCTACCGCCGTCGAGCGCTTCGGCCGCAAGAGTCACAGGATCGTTCTAAGGGACGGCAACACCGATCTGGTGGATGCCAGCGGCAGGCTGGTGCCCAAGGCGCTGGAGCTGGGACTGGCGCCGCTGGTTGGCTATGGCACCTCCGATTTAGGCTCCCTGACTGCCGGGCTTGCCACGCGGCGGCAGTCGGGCAATCTCAAGGTGCGCCTGAGTGTTGACGGCAAGATGCAGGATTCGGTGCGCCGGGCCATTGAGGCGGCGGTAAAGGAAAACGCCAATTCGGTCCGTCGCGGCGGCCGCAAGATACCACTGCAGTTCGTGCGCGGCGGTCTGGTGCTGATCGATGCGGAAGACGATGAAGGGGCAGGGGCCATTCGCGCTATTGCGGCCTGGCCAAGCTTCGAAGGCGGCATGCATGAGTGGGATCTTGGCGCGCTTGCGACCGGACGCGAGAACGAGAACCCGCTTTCCGGGCATACATGGCGGGCGACCGACGTGCATACGACGCCGGGCTCGACCTTCAAGCTGGCAAGTGCGCTGGCCAGCATCAACGAGGTGGCCAAGACCGGCGACAAGACGTTGCAGGATATCGTGTTGGGCGCGGCTCCCTTGCGGGAGGTTCAAAATGCGTTGGCCGATGGCCGTCCAGCTGTCGTGCTGCCGATCAACCGGAACCGGTCGATGACCGTGAAGGGCGGGTTTGCCAAGTCGCATCTGCCGGTCAGTAGAACGAGTTGTCCTCCCGGTAGACCCGGTGTCGGCGTGCAGATCGGCGTTTGCGAGGCGATCATCAAATCCTCCAACGCCTATTTCGCAGGTGTCGCGCTCTATCTAGATGCCAAAAAAGTCGGTCGTACGGCGCGTCCTTCGCAAGAGTTTTCGCTGGCCTCGACGATTGGCCGGATCTTCCCGGTGAAGGGTATCGGCTTCGACGGGAAACCGCCGTCGGTCTCTCCAACGCTCGATCTTGCCCGGGGGATTGCGCCGGGCGCGGTCAAGCTGACCACGGATCCGATCTCCATACCGGCATCAGATCCGCCGACGAAGAGTAGGCCGCGTGGCGGCAGCAGGCTGGACGTCGGGCTCAACGGTTTTGGCCAGGGCGTGTCGGCGACGCCGGTGGCAATCGCCTCTAT
>JANQIR010000202.1 GCA_028282065.1 Aestuariivirgaceae bacterium | reverse complement strand
TCGTCAATTGCCGCAGTGAAGCCACCGTCAGGCCAAAGGCTGTGTATGGGAGCGCGATGACTTCCGGGTACGATTCCAAGTGGGCCGTTGTCCGGTGTTACCTCGTCGATGAACAAAAGTGCCGTGACCAGATCGTCATTGGTATGCGGGGTGAACGGGAAATCCTGGTGCCATTTCACTTCCGTGGCCGCACCCGGCAGTTTGGAGTTGATCTTCGAATGATGGTATCTGATGCATGGGCCGATCAACTCCGCGGTAATCTCCGGAATTGCACTGTCGCGCATGGCGGTTTCGTAGGCTTGAGAAATTTCGGCCGGAGAATTGACCCGGCGCAAGGCCGGACTGCCGGCGGCGTGGCTTGAGGCCAGATCGAAGCGAGGGCGTCCGTCTACGGTTGTGCCCCATGGTTCGGAATGTTGCCGGCTTTCCTCGACCCACTGGTCAAAGTCGCGGCGCATCGCCTGAAGCTGACCGGTATCGACCGCATCTTCGACGAGCAGGTAGCCGTCTTCGTGAAACTGGTCTGTTTGTGACTGGCTCAGACGTGTCATGGGTCACTCACAATCCACTCGGGGGCGCAACTTTGCCACCAATCCTGCCATGCTGCGATATCATAGGCAAAGCGTTTGTCGGTGACGGCGGAAAGCGCTCCGATTACATCGCCGGTCAGCCACAGTGGATCGTTCGGGAATGACAACCGGGAAATCAGAGCGTCGATGGTTGCCGGGTCGTTTTGGCCGGATTGCTGTATCGCCCAGAATGCCGCGGTAACCGGTGACATTCGAGATGACCGGCCACGGACCGGCTACAGACCGGCCACGGACTGATCTGGGCAAGGGTGGGGATGGGGAGTTCGTCTGCGGATCTTGTCGTATGAGGGCCAGCCAATGACGCACAAAGCACGACCGCCGAGGCGATTGTCACCGGCAGCTGTGTTTGTGGCATTGTTCCGGCTGGTCAGGCGGCTGCGGGCGTCAGCGCTTTCGCGGCGGCGTTCTTCATCGCTTTTTGAACTTTTTCGAAAGCGCGAACTTCAATCTGGCGAATGCGTTCCCGGCTCACATCGAATTCCTGAGACAGCTCCTCAAGCGTGAGGGGATCATCGCGTAGGCGGCGTGCCTCGAAAATCCGCTGTTCGCGGTCATTCAGCTTGGCCATGGCGTCCTTCAGCAGGCCCATGCGCATTTCGTACTCTTCGCTGCGGGCGAGTTCGGTCTCCTGGCTTTCGCTTTCATCCACCAGCCAGTCCTGCCACTCGCCACCTTCGGCATCCGCGCGCAGGGGTGCGTTGAGCGACGTGTCGCCCGACAGGCGCCGGTTCATCGAGATCACATCCTCTTCCGGCACGCCAAGCCGTTCGGCGATCTCGGCGACCTGATCGGGCCGCAAATCACCGTCTTCCAGAGCCTGGATCTGGCCCTTTACCTTGCGCAGGTTAAAGAACAGCTTTTTCTGACTGGCCGTCGTGCCCATTTTCACCAGGCTCCAGGATCTCAGTATGAATTCCTGGATCGAGGCCTTGATCCACCACATGGCATAGGTGGCCAGCCGGAAGCCCTTTTCAGGCTCAAATCGCTTGACGGCCTGCATCAGCCCGACATTGCCTTCGGAGATGACCTCATTGATCGGCAAACCATAGCCGCGGTATCCCATTGCAATCTTGGCGACGAGCCGGAGGTGGCTGGTGACAAGCTGGTGGGCGGCTTCACGGTCGCCTTCCTCGCGCCAAGCCTTGGCGAGCGTGTATTCCTGATCCGGCTGCAACATGGGAAACTGGCGAATTTCCTGAAGATACCGCTGCAGGCCGCCTTCACCCGTCGCCAGGCTCGGTAGATTTTGTGTCTTCTTGCTCATTCCTGTTCACCCTCGCGCAGGGACAACAATCTCAATACGAATTTTCGTGAGATTTCCCCGGACACCGGAGTATATATGGACATTGTTCGTTACGATTGTAAGAGCATTCGCCGGTGAGTGCACATTAACTCTTGTTCACAACGTTAAGACGTCTTGTCGTGCCACTTGCCGTCGCGTAAAGCCGATATCAACTCAATGAAATTGTCAGGCCATTGAGATTCAAAGGTTAATTCGTCGTGTGTGACCGGGTGTTCAAACCCTAAAAACCGCGCGTGCAAGGCCTGTCCGGCCATGGCGCCCAGAGCAAGCCGAGCCGTTTCTGGCAATGTCACTAACGAAGATTTGAAGCCGGCGCCATAAGCATCATCGCCCAATAGGGGATGGCCGATACGCGCCATGTGCACCCTGATCTGGTGGGTGCGACCTGTTTCAAGTGTGCAACGCATCAGGCTCGCGTGCGGCCTGTCCCCGCCGTGTGGAAAGGTCTCCAGAGTTTCGTAATGTGTGACGGCGCTGCGTCCACCATTGGCCGTCACGGCAATCTTGAGCCGGTTTTGCGTACTGCGGGTCAGGTTTGCGTCGATTGTGCCGCGTTTGCGGTCCGGCGCGCCCCAAACAAGGGCATCGTACGATCGCGATAGTCTGCCGTCGCGTCCGTGCGACTTGAATTGTCCGGACAGGCTCTTGTGCGCCCTGTCCGTTTTGGCGACGACGATCAATCCGGACGTGTCCTTGTCCAGCCGGTGGACGATCCCCGGTCTCATGACGCCGCCGATGCCGGACAGGCTGGATCCGCAATGGGCGATCAGGGCGTTGACCAGTGTACCGGTGCCGTGTCCGGCACTTGGATGTACAACCATCCCGGCCGGCTTGTCGATGACGATGACGTCATTGTCCTCAAAGACGACCGTGAGCGGTATGGCTTCGCCCTCGGGTTCCGCCGGTTCCGGCTCGGGCAATATGGCGCAGATCTCATCGCCAGGTTTGACCCTGTGTTTCGCCTCGCTTATGGTCCGCGCGTTCACCGAGACGTGGCCGCCGGCAATCAGGCTTTGAAACCGGGCACGGCTGAGTGTGTCGAAGTTTTGCGCCAGCATGCGGTCCAGCCGCTCACCGGCCTGGTCCGGCGGCACCGTGATGCTGAGAGTATCGGGAGTTTCATCTGCCATGGCGGTAGGGAACATAGACGGTTCGGACAAACAGGGCGAGCCGTCAGATATTTATGAGCCAGACCCGCGTAATGTGCGCCTGTTGAAGTGGGCGGTCATCATCATGGGCATCTTGCTGGTTCTCGGCACCGTGGTTGTTGTCGTGACCATTATCTACCGGGCTTCCAACCTGCCACAAAAGCCTGTCGGGTTCGCCGATATCGAAGCGGTCATTCCGGCGGGCGCTACCGTGCGAAGCGTCGAACTAAACGGCGACCGTATGGCCGTTCATGTGGAAAAGGACGGTTTGGGCCAGATCCTGATCATCAATGTCCGCAAGGGCCGGGTGGATGGCCGCGTTGTGCTCAAGCCGCAGGGCCAATGAATACTCAGACCAGTTTCAGGTGGTAGGATTTCGGTCGGGTCAGGTTGTGATAGCCGATCTCGGACAGAGCGCCGCCCCGGCCGGTCTGCTTGCAGCCGGTCCAGCACAGGCCCGGGTCGAGATAGTCGGCCCGGTTCATGAAGACAGTGCCTGTCTCGATCCGCGCTCCGATAGCGGCAGCCCTTTCCGGATCGCCCGTCCATAGGGACGCGGTTAGGCCGAACTCGCTGTCATTCATCAGGCTGATGGCTTGTTCATCGTCCTTTACGGGCATGATGCCGACGACAGGGCCGAAGCTCTCATCGCGCATGGTGCGCATTTCATGCGTGACATTGGTGAGGATCTGAGGGGCGAGATACGTGCCGCCGTCATCTTCCGGGAACAATTCGGGATCGATCAGCGCGGTTGCTCCACCGGCAACGGCTTCTTCGGTCTGGGCGCGGACCTCGTCGGCAAACCGTTTGCTGGCCATTGGGCCAAGCGTTGTATCTTCGTTCAGTGGGTTGCCCAGCTTGTAACCGGAGACGATTTCCACGGCCCTGGCAACGAAGGCGTCGAACAGCGGTTCGGCCACATAGATCCGTTCAATGCCGCAACAGCACTGGCCGGAGTTGAACATGGCGCCATCGATGAGGGTGTCCGCTGCGGCCTGTACGTCCGCGTCGTCCATCACGTAACCTGGATCCTTGCCGCCCAATTCCAGTCCGAGACCTGTGAATGTCCCGGCAGCGGCGCGTTCGATTTTCTGTCCGGCCTGGACGGATCCAGTGAAGTTGATGAAGTTGAAGCTGCCGGCCGAAGTCAGGGCTTCACTGGTCGCGTGGTCAAGGAACAGATTGGCGAACAGTCCTTCCGGCAGGCCCGCTTCCTCAAATGCACGCACCATGCGTTCGCCGACAAGCAGCGTCTGGGTTGCATGCTTGAGGGCGACTGCATTGCCTGCGATGAGGGCAGGGGCGACAGAGTTGATGGCGGTCATGTAGGGGTAGTTCCAGGGTGCGATGACCATGACGAGGCCATGGGGTTCGCGCGCAATGCGGCGCTGAAACTGGCCGGACTCCTCCACGACAATCGGCGACAGAGCCTTTTCGGCGATGTCCGCCATATAGCTGGCGCGTTCGTTCACACCCCCGAATTCGCCGCCATACCTAACCGGCCGGCCCATCATGCGGGCAAGTTCGGGCACGACGTCGTCGTTCATTTCGCCAAGCCGGGCGACGCCCTTGCGCACGAGCGTGATCCGCTCGTCTAGCGGGCGGGCGGCCCACCCGGCCTGTTGGGCACGGGCGCGATCCAGGATGGCTGTCGTCTCTTCGAATGATGCGATAGGGCGTTCTGCTGCGATTGAGCCATCGATGGGCGAGATGCACCGAAGTGTTCTGGACATGGCCTCAAGCCCTTTCAAATCCGCGCACCACCTCCCAGTCGGTTACGCGGCGGTCATATTCAAACTGTTCCCAGTTGGCTGCATGGACATAGTGGTCGATGACATCATTGCCGAAGGCGGCACGCAGCATGGACGAGGTGTTCAGGGCCGCCGTTGCCTCCCGCAGTGTCTTGGGAATTTCGCGGCCGGTGCCGCCATAGGCATCGCCGGCGAATTCCGCTTCCAGTTCGCGTTTGCTTTCGATGCCGTCCAGACCTGCGGCGATCAGTGCGGCGAAGGCTAGATAGGGGTTCAGGTCGGCGCCTCCGACACGGCATTCGACGCGCACCGCCTTGGTATCGGCGCCGCAAATCCGGTAGCCGGCAGTACGATTGTCCATGGACCAGACGGCCTTGGTCGGTGCGAAGGTGCCAGCCATGAAGCGCTTGTAGGAGTTGATATAGGGGGCCAGGAAGAAGGTTATTGAACTTGCGTGGTGCAGTAGGCCCGACAGGTAGTGCCGCATCAAATCCGACATGCCATGGCTGCCGTCCGGGTCGTAAAACAGCGGATCGCCGTCGAGCGACCACAAAGACTGGTGAATGTGGGAAGAGTTGCCAGCGGCATCGTAACTCCACTTTGCCATGAAGCTGACCGATCTGCCCTTCGACCAGGCAATCTCCTTGCAGCCGTTCTTTATGATGGCGTGGCGGTCGGCCATGGTGAGCGCGTCGGCATAACGGACGTTGATTTCTTCCTGGCCGGCATCGGCCTCGCCCTTGGAGTTTTCGACCGGGACGTCGGCATGCTGCAGGCCGTTGCGGATGGCGCGCATGACGTCCTCTTCCTTGGTGGTCTGGAAGATGTGGTAATCCTCGTTATAGGCACTGATCGGCGTCATGCCGCGATGACCCATGTCGCGGGCATCCTCGAAGCTTTCGCGGAACAGAAAGAACTCCAGTTCCGAGGCGAAGTTGGCCATCATGCCGGCGTCTTTCAGCCGTTCGACCTGGCGTTTCA
>JANQIR010000195.1 GCA_028282065.1 Aestuariivirgaceae bacterium | reverse complement strand
TAACGGGACGGGCGAATTTGCGCCAATTCCGGCGCAAAGCCCCTCCACCATATGCCAGATATGCTGGTCGTGCCTTTGCTTGACCTTGTCACAAATTCGCTCCGTCAGAATGGTTCAATATGATCGCAAAGTGCTCTAAGCAATGGTTTACGGTGTGGCATGATCTGCAACAGTCGGCCTATCCGTTTCCGGCTCCGTCGGATTGGTGCAACCTAACTGCAAAGCGCTCTAAAGGCCTTCATATTGTGAGCGATGCGCACGGCTGGCCGTGTCCGCGGTTCGATAGCGCCATATACTGTGTGCCAGTAATGTCGTAATCACGATCATCCCGCCAATGAAGCTCTGGAATGTCGGCAGTTCTGCGAAAATGAGCCAGATCCACAGCGGCGTCAGTACGGTGTCCAACAGAAAGAACATTGCCACTTCCGCGGAGGGCAGGTAACGCGGCCCCAACGCGATCAGGCCGGACGCCAGCGGCATGACGATAAGGCCGTTCAGGGCGAGCCAGCCCCAGCCTTCCATGCTCAGGGCCATCGGCGCTGCCCAGCCATAGGCGACCAGAGCGGAGATCAGGCTGCCGGTCGCCAGGCTTGTGACGACGTTCTTTCCGGTTTTGCGAACCACTGTGAGGCCAACAGCTGTGCACAACGCCACGACAACGGCCATCATGTCGCCGACGAATGTGCCGGTTGTCAGCCCGTCGCTGACGATAATGGCGACGCCAACCAGCGATAAGAACACTGCAACCCAGGTCCATAGCGGAATGCGTTCCTTCAGAACCAGCCATGCCAGCACTGCCGCAAAAATCGGATTGAGCGCCAATATGAAAACCAGATTGGCCGCGGTTGTTTTTGTAACGGCGGCAATGAACAGGAGATTGGCCAGAGTGTTGGTTGCAACGACAATCCAGCCGGCACCGCCATTGATAAACGGCACCCTTTTGCCGTCCTTGGCGCTGAACCAAAACCACCACGCGGTGATGGCCGCGAACATAAAGATCCCGCGTACAAAGATCATTGTCCACTGATCGCTTCCGGCAAGCCTCAGCAGCGGGATATCGAGTGTGAACAACAATCCGCCAACCGTGGTAATCAGCAGGCCCTTTTGATGATGTGACGCTTTGGTGGAGGTATCGGTCATTGCAAAGACCCCGCTGGGTCAGGGGCAAGCGGCATATTCGATTGTCCTCTTTGCGGGGTTGCGGCGGGTGGGGGCAATTTTAAGTTGTGAGAGACTCTAGACACTTAACTCTAGTACTTCATATTGACAGAATTTGGCAAGTTTGAAGAAACAGCTTGAGAAAAACTGTTGTAAGAATACAAAATTCGACTTGCAATCAACGACTAAGAGACCACCGAGATGCTCTGGCGGGGGGTGTTTTGCTTACCGCAAATGGTCTTGGCCGCTGCGGCGTGATTCGCAGCAGCCACACGCAATGAAGCAGCAATGCACTAACAATGATAATGCCGCCTGCAAGGCCTTGCAGCGTCGGTCGATCATCAAAGATCAACCACATCCATACCGGGGTCAGAACCGTTTCGAGCAGGAAGAAAAGCGCCACGACCGGTGCTGGGATGAACATAGGTGCGACAAGCATGAGCGCTCCCGAGACTGGCATTACGAAAGCGCCGTTCAGGGTAAGCCAGCCCCAGCCGGACCATGTCAGGCTGCTCAGATCTGCGAACGGTAACACGGCGGCGGCCGCAATCAGACTGCCGAAGGCTGGCGACATGGACTGATCTGTCCCGGACCGGCGAATCAGCAACAACGCTGCGGACATGCACAGCGCTACCCCGACGGCCAGGAAGTCACCCAGATAGGTTCCGGTTGAGAGGCCGTCCCAGACAATGATGGTGACGCCGGCCGTACAGGCGAGAATTGCCAGGGCCGTGGCGGTCGCAAGCCTTTCACCCAGCAGGATCCATGACAGGACTGCTGCAAATATCGGGTTCATCGCCAGGATAAAGACGACATTTGCAACCGAGGTCAGCGCGATCGCATTGATGAACAAAATGTTGGCTGCAGCCATCAGGCACGAAACGACAACGCCAGTATATCCATTAACGAAAGGAGTGCCTTTGCCCTGGCGTTTGACCCTGACCATCCAATACAGCCACATGGCCGTAAACAGTATGATGCCACGCGCCAGAATGAGTGTCGCGGTTTCTGCTTGTGACAGCTTGAGCAGGGGAACGTCAAAAGTCAGCAACAGGCCGCCAGCCAACGCCAGCGTCATTCCCTTACCATATGAATGATTTTCGCCGTTCGCGGTCATTCCAAGCATTTTCAAAAATACGAATACGCAATTTCGCAATCATTCGAAATTGTATGACGCGCGCTCGTTGGTCACTTAAAAAAGTCACATATCGGAGTTTTGAGTTTGTTTGTAATTTTGTAACACGAGCGCGAATGCGTTATGAGAAACATTATTTTGCTGACACTGCAATACTATTTTTTGATCAATGTCCATCCATCAGCACTTAGGCGCTCCTGTGGCAGAAACCTGGCTTTGTAGTCCATCTTGCTCGAACCATTGACCCAGTAGCCGAGATATAGATAGGGCAGCCCCATCTGGCCGGCACGATGGATGTGCTCCAATATCATGTAGGTTCCAAGACTGCGGTTTTGCCGGTTGTCGCTATAGAAACTGTAAATCATCGACAGGCCGTCGGAAAGAACGTCACTCAGAGCTGCCGCGACAAGTTTCCCCTTGCGTTCATCCGGTCCGGCCAGAGAAATCTCGGGTCTCGCGCGGTATTCTATGATTTCCGTATCAACGAAACTCTCGTCGACCATAGCCGAGTAGTCGAGGATCGTCATATCGGCCATGCCGCCGTTTTCGTGTCGTTCATCGATATAGTTTCGGAACAGCGAGTACTGTTCCGAGGTTGCCTTTGCCTCGACCCGTTGCGCCTCGAGATCTTGATTGTTACGCCAGATTCGGCGGAACGATTTCGTCCAGACAAATTCGCGAACAGGCACGCGTACCGATATGCATGAACAGCAATGATCACATGCCGGCCTGTAGGCAATGTTCTGGCTACGCCTGAAACCGCCAAGCGTTAGTGTGTCATGCAGCTGCTTGGCATTGGAGCTTATGAGGTGCGTAAAGACCTTCCGCTCGAACTTGCCGGCCAAATAGGGGCACGGTGCAGGAGCCGTAATGAAAAATTGCGGAAAGTTCCGACGCTCAACACTCACGGTTGTCAGCGCTCCTTCACAAATTGCCGTTCGTCAGTCAGCTTGGCGATCGAATTATGAATGTCAACCGGTAAGCTGTTTGCACCCGGTTGCGGCCGACGATTGCCATATAAGTTGGAATTTCTGTGGACGCCACGTTTAGTTGCAGTTTCTGCTCGCAATACATCCCACGATGAGTCCAAAATTGGCATTGGCCAACTGATTCGCGAAGGATGGCCATAAGTATAGTCAGTAAGCGCACTATCGGGTCCAGTGAAATTCGATTTCAGCCATAGTGACACTGGAAAGAAAGCTTATATGACCAACTCTACGGTTCAACCTGATATCTATCAAAATTATAGGTTTTCCAAACCGATACGAATCCAGCTGAATGCTCTTGCGAGTGACAACTGGCACGGTATTGCGTTCATTCTGAAGGACTATGCCGTGATTGCTGCCGTTATCTGGCTTACACTGGTATCTGACTGGTGGCTGTATCCGCTTGCACTATTGATGATTGGTGCGCATCAGCGTGCGTTGGCAACTTTGTTTCACGACGCTGCGCACGGTGTGCTGGCGCGGGAGCAACGGTTGAACTTTGTTTTGGGCACGGTGTTCACCGCGTGGCCCATATTTCAGACCTTCGAGGCCTATCGTATAAGCCACGTAAAGTCGCATCATCGATATCTCGGCGATGCCGGGCACGATCCTGACCACGCGTTCTTCGACAGTCAGCGTGTATTCGAACCTGCAGCTCCATGGCGCTACGCTTTGCGCATCATCATTTTGCCCGTGCTTGGTGTGCGCATTCCGGACTTCCTTGTCTATCAGATACGGAACCGTGCAACGTGTGTTTTTGGTTGTAGCGCCGAAGGGGGCTGGACGCCGGGGCTCCTGTTGAGGCGCAGGATCGACGTTGCCGGATTTTTGGTGTTCTGGCTGATTGTCGTGACGATCGTGACCTGGACCGGTATCTGGTTTGAATTCATTTTGTTCTGGATCGTGCCTTACGCTGTGACCTTTTCCATCCTCAGCTGGTTCATTGAACTGTCGGAGCATTGTTCGAATTCTTCCGACGGTGAGCCGGATCTGTTCATGTCGAGGAATCGCCGCGGGCCGTTGATCGAAAGACTACTCACAGGCATCAACAACGACGATCATCACTTGGACCACCACCTCGATCCGCGCACTCCGTTCTGGCTTCTTCCGCGCGCGCATCAGATCCGCCTGGATGATCCGGTTTATGCCGAACATTGCCGGCACACAGGTGGACTGTTCTTTCCAGCACGCGACGGTGCACCTTCGATTTTGTCGATATTGATGCGCCAGAATGCCCGGCGGTGGCAGGAGCAGCTTGACCGGACTGAAACAGCTGGTGGCGGTCAGACGTCATATGGAGCGTAAGATATGCGACAATTCCCGGAGAGCGACATAATCGCTTTAGTTGGGGAGCGCCCGGCCTTTAATCTGGGCGAAAGCACCGCGCCGGACTTGCATTTGCGCGATATCCTTGGCGGCGATGAGTTTGCCGCGCTGGCTGGTGAGCCGCTGGCCTACGGTTCGGCTCAGGGCGACCCGGTCTTACGGCAGGTCATTGCGCATAACCACGGTGTGGAGCCGGACGACGTCATCATTACCGCAGGGGCCATCCACGCGCTGTTTCTGTGTACGTTTGTGGCTTGCGAGAACAAAAGCGTGGCTGTTGCCGTCGAACCCGCCTTTCCACCCATGTTGAACCTGTTGAAGGTCGCGGACGCCGACGTCAGGTCTGTGCGGCTTTCCTTCGAAGAGGGGTATCGCCTTGATCTGGCCCGCATTGCTGATCATCTCTCACTAGCGGTCAGCCTCGTATGCCTGGCCTCACCGCAGAACCCGTCCGGTGTGTCGGTTGCCGGTGAGACCATAGGGGATATCTCTTCAGCTCTGGCAAATGTGGCGCCACAGTCCATGCTTCTCGTCGACGAGACGTTCCGGGAAGCCGTCTATGCAGACGAGGTGCCGGCACCTTCCGTCGCCGGACTGGCGGACAACATTGTCACGTGCGGGTCACTGTCCAAGTGTCATGGCGCGCCCGGCCTGCGGATAGGCTGGATCATCACGCGCAACGAAGCTTTCCGTCACCAGGCGATTCTTGGAAAATTCAATACGATCATGGCCTGTTCGTCCGTGGATGAAGCTCTGGCTGTGAAGGTTCTGAAACAGGATGGCGAATTGATCCGCGAACGCCGCTGGAAACTGGCAGATGCTAAGGAACTGACTTACCGTTGGGTTGCCGGCAACGCCGCGATGATCGAGTGGGTCGAGCCGGATGCTGGTGGGCTATGTTGCGTGAGGTTGCGGCCCGATGCGTTCGATGACCCGGCGGTTCAGCGATTTCATGACCTGCTTTCGGCCCAGAACATATTGGTCGCAGGTGGTGACTGGTTCGGGCAGGACCGGCGAATATTCCGTTTGGGATTCGGATATCTCGAGCTCGACCATTATGAGCTTGCGTTGGAGCGGCTCACGGCCACGCTATATTCCAGCCTGCGAACTGCCGCATAGCGGCGGCCGGAGGGTAGAGCGGGCGGTGGGTCAATTCGCCGTTGTCTGGATTTGCCCCCCTGAAGCATCCAGGACACGTGTTACAAACCCTTGCGCCTCAATGAGCTGCACGATCTGGTCGGCATGGTGGGAGTCACGGGTTTCAATCATGATTTCCAGTTCCGCACCCTTGGCCGGAATGTCGAGATACATGCGTTGGTGGGCAACCTCCAAAATGTTGGCGCCATTTTCTCCGATAAGGGTTGCGATGCGCCCCAACACGCCCGGACGGTCATCAATTTGAATGCGCAAGGTCACAATGCGAAGCTCACGCTCCAGTTCCCGGTAGATAACAGACGCCAAAATCCGCGCGTCCATATTGCCGCCGCACAGCACCAGACCGACCTTGCGGCCGCGAAAGTGATCGGGATCGGACAGGACAGCCGCCAGCCCAGCAGCGCCGGCTCCTTCAGCCAGCGTTTTCTGGTGTGTCAGAAAGGCCATTACGGCACGTTCGATGTCTGCTTCATCGACAAGACGTATGTCATCGACATACTGCCGGCAGATCGACACCGTGCGATCGGTGACGTTTTTGACGGCGATTCCTTCGGCAAGGGTGGAGCCGCCGCACTTGGCCGGCTCTCCCCGCAGCGCGTGGTACATGGCGGGAAACGACTTCACTTCGACGCCTGTGACTTCAATGCTGCTCTTGATGTGTTTGGCGGCAATCGCCGTTCCTGAAATGATTCCGCCGCCGCCGATCGGAACGACGATGGCATCGAGATCTGGCTGATCCTGCAGCATTTCCATGCCGGTGGTGCCCTGGCCTGCAATGATTTTGTCGTCATCGTAGGGGTGCACGAGGATCAGCCCTTTTTCTTCGATAATGCCTTCGGCCGTGATCTGGCTGTCGGCAAGCGTTTCGCCTGACAGCACGACATTGGCGCCGTGCGAGCGGGTGCGCTCGACTTTGTTGAACGGGGTGGTTTCAGGCATGACGATGGTGGCCGGTATGCCAAGCCGGCGGGCGTGATGCGCCACTGCCTGTGCGTGATTTCCTGCCGACATGGCAATGACGCCTAGGCTGCGTTCTTGATCGCTCAGCGACGACATCTTGATGTAGGCGCCACGGTCCTTGAAGGAATTGGTCACCTGTTGGTTTTCGAATTTGACGTAGATGTCGGCGCCCGTCATTTCAGATAGTTTGGGCGAATGGAGCATCGGCGTGCGAACGGCATTGCCGGCCAGTTCAGCCGCGGCAGACTTGATGTCGTCGAATGTAACTGGCATGTCCCGCTCCTTGGGATCGCATTTCGTCGAGTTTGAACCTTGCAGCTTTTTCTAATACCAAATGGCGGAAGAACTGCACCCAATTCGCCGTCCTAAGGACCAACGGCGACATCGCTAGGTGCGCGAACCCCGACATGGCGAAATTTCCCATCGCCTGCCAGCATACAGGAGACAATAGAAATGAAGGTTGCATGGATCGGGCTTGGTGTCATGGGATACCCGATGGCGGGATTTCTGAAGACCAAGGGCGGGCATGACGTCACAGTTTATAACCGTACGGCGGCAAAGGCGGAAAAATGGGTGGGCGAACATGGCGGTCGTTCAGCAGCAACCCCGAAGCTTGCGGCCGAGGGCGCAGAGTTTGTGTTTGCCTGCGTCGGCAATGATGATGACCTGCGCGCAGTGACCACCGGAGAAGACGGCGCGTTCCACGGCATGGCGGACGGAGCCATCTTTGTGGATCACACCACGGCGTCGGCCGATGTTGCCCGGGAGTTGCATGCTGCGGCGGCTAGTAAGGGATTGGGATTCATAGACGCGCCGGTTTCCGGCGGTCAGGCAGGCGCTGAAAACGGTGTATTGACCGTAATGTGCGGTGGTGATGAGACAGCCTACGCGAAGGCCGCGCCCCTGATCGATTGTTTTGCGCGTATGCAGAAGCTCTTGGGACCCGCAGGATCCGGCCAGTTGACCAAGATGGTCAATCAGATCTGCATCGCTGGTGTTGTACAGGGGCTGGCGGAGGGTATTCACTTTGGCAAGCAGGCCGGCCTTGATGTTGAGGCGGTCATAGACGTGATATCCAAGGGCGCAGCCGGTTCGTGGCAAATGGAAAATCGCTACAAGACGATGAACGCTGGTGAGTTTGAGTTTGGCTTCGCCGTCGACTGGATGCGTAAGGATCTGGGTATTTGTCTGGAGGAAGCGCGGCGCAACGGTGCACATCTGCCGGTAGCCGCGCTTGTGGATCAGTTCTACTCCGAAGTCCAGAAAATGGGTGGAAAACGTTGGGATACGTCAAGCCTTATCGCGCGGCTGGACAAATAGGTAATTCTTGGGTGCACATTCCGCCGGAATTGGATCGATGATCAAGAAACAGGCAACCTGCCAGCGCCATAGCGCCGGCGATTGCCCGTCAGGTCGTTATCCGTCGATT
>JANQIR010000180.1 GCA_028282065.1 Aestuariivirgaceae bacterium | reverse complement strand
TGCGCATCATATGCGCATGACCCGCGCCGCGATCATCAACCTGCTGGCCAGCCCCTATATCGAGATGGCTCAGCTAAAGGGCGTTTCGGCAGGCCAGGTGATTGTGCATCACGCACTTCCCAATGCCTGGGCGCCGATCGTCAATGTCATCGCCTTCAACCTGGCATATCTGGTGGTTGGCGTGGTGGTCGTTGAGGTGGTGTTTGTCTATCCAGGTATCGGGCAGTTGATGGTCGATTCGGTGACATCGCGCGATATCCCGGTGGTCCAGGCCTGCGCCCTGATCTTCGCGGCAACCTACATCCTGCTGAATCTTTTTGCAGACATCGTCTCCATTGTGACCAATCCGAGGCTGTTGCACCCAAGATGAGCACCGAAACAAACCAAGGTTATAGCGCGGCTGCTGAAGTCGGAAATGTAAGGGCGCGGCGAACGTTTGCCGATCGCGCTTGGCGTGAACTCAAAAAGGCCCCCCTCACCGCCTGGTTCGGCATGATTGTGATCTTGATGTACTTCATCATTGCAGTCTTCGCACCGCTGCTGGCGCCCTATGAAGAAAGCCAGGTGTTCGAGGTTCCATACGCGCCAGCGGTTTACGAGGATGGCTGGGATCCGCGGTTCTTCTTCGGAACCGATCAGCTTGGCCGCGACATGCTTACCCGGCTGATCTACGGCGCACGCAATACGATCGGCATCGCCGTGGCAACCACCTTGCTGGCGTTCTTCATAGGGGGCGGGCTGGGCATTCTGGCGTCAATCCAACGCGGCTGGTTTGATCAGTTGATCTCACGCGCCGTGGACGTGCTGATGGCCATTCCGAGCCTGATCTTCGCATTGATGCTTTTGTCGGTGTTCGGTTCGACCATCTTGAACCTGATCATCATCATCGCAGTATTAGACAGCACGCGTGTCTTCCGGCTCACCCGCGCGGTGGCGCTCAATGTGGTGGTCATGGACTATGTCGAGGCGGCGCGGCTGCGCGGCGAAGGCCTTGGCTGGGTGATGCGCAGGGAGATCCTGCCCAATATCATGCCGCCGCTGGTGGCAGAGTTCGGTTTGCGGTTCTGCTTTGTGTTCCTGACCATCGCTTCCCTGTCATTCCTCGGCGTCGGCGTGCAGCCGCCCACGGCTGACTGGGGGTCCATGGTTCGGGAGAACGCAACATTGATCACCTATGGCAGCTTCACTCCGCTGCTGCCGGCCGGCGCAATTGCACTGCTAACGGTTGCGGTCAACTTCGTTGTCGACTGGTTCCTGCACAAAACAAGCGGGCTTCGCGATGAACACTAATTCCAAACCTCGAAATGGCGGCGGCCGGACAAAGGGTGAGTTGCTGCTGGAGATGCGAGACATTTGCATTGACGGTTTCAGCGACGACCAGTGGCATGAAATCGTCAAAGGCGTGGATGTCACGCTGCATCGCGGTGAAATCCTCGGTGTGATCGGTGAGTCCGGCGCCGGCAAATCCACCCTCGGGCTGGCTGCGATGGGGTTCGCCAAACCGGGCTGCAGGATTTCGTCGGGCACAGTCGTTTTTGACGGCATGGACCTCATGGCGGCGAGCGAGGCAGAGCGGCGCAAGTTGCGCGGGTCCCGTATCGCCTATGTGGCACAAAGTGCGGCGGCATCGTTCAATCCGGCGCACCAGCTGATCAACCAGGTGACCGAGGCTACCGTGCGCCATGGCATTCGCCCGCGCGAGGACGCGGAACAGGATGCAAAAGAACTGTTTGCCGCCCTGCAGCTGCCGGACCCCGAGAATATCGGCTACCGGTTTCCGCATCAGGTCTCAGGCGGACAGCTGCAACGTGCCATGACGGCAATGGCCATGTCATCGCGGCCCGATCTGATCATTTTCGACGAACCGACCACGGCGCTCGACGTGACGACGCAGGTGGAAGTTCTGGCGGCCATGCGCGACATTGTCGACCAGTTCCATACTGCGGCGATCTACATCACCCACGACCTGGCGGTGGTCGCCCAAATGGCCGACAAGATCAAAGTGCTGCGCTACGGCAATACGGTCGAGGAAGCCGACACCAGGGTGATGCTGAAGGAACCGAAGGAGACCTACACAAAGACCCTTTGGGCGGTGCGCTCGCTGTACAAGGAAGAAGATTCCAGCGAAGATATCATTTTGAGGGTGCACGACGTGGATGCCAGCTATGGTGGCGTCGTCAAGGTTCTGGAAAACGTCACCATTCAGGTGCCACGAGGCCGAACGGTGGCGGTTGTCGGCGAATCCGGTTCCGGAAAGTCGACAACAGCGCGGGTGATTACCGGGCTGCTGCCGCCGATGAAGGGCGAGGTCTATTTTAATGGCGAGCCCTTGCCGAAGGCTCTCAAGGACCGTTCCAAAACACAGCTTCAGAAGATCCAGATGATCTATCAGATGGCCGATACGGCGATGAACCCGCGCCATACGGTACGCGATATCATCGGCCGGCCGCTGGAGTTCTATCTTGGACTGTCGGGCGCGGCGAGAGACCGGAAGGTTGTCGAGCTTCTGGACATGATTGAACTCACCGAAGAGTTCATCGATCGGCTTCCAAACGAGCTGTCCGGTGGTCAGAAACAACGTATCTGCATTGCCCGGGCTCTGGCAGCCGAGCCTGAGTTCATCATCTGCGACGAGGTGACCTCGGCGCTCGACCAGATCGTTCAGGAAGGTATCCTTAAGTTACTGCTCCGGTTGCAGAAAGAGCTCAACCTGACCTACCTGTTCATTACCCACGACATTGCGACCGTCGAAGCGATCTCCGATGAGATCGTCGTGATGTTCCAAGGCGGGGTCATCGAACAGGGCATGAAATCGGACATTCTGCACCCGCCGTTTGAGCCCTATACCAACCTGCTGCTGTCTTCGGTGCCACAGATGGATCCGGATTGGCTGGACAACCTGCTCGACAAACGCGAAAAAGAAGGCGGCATGACATCATCGGGAAATTAAGGCCTTGCCGTGCAGGCTATTGCCCCCTTCCGAACCGGCTGATCAGATAGTCGACAAACACCCGCACTTTCATCGGCCTGAACCTATCGGGCGGATAGACAGCGTGCAGCGCGGTTGGCGCTGGTTCGAAACCATCCAGGACCCTGACAAGATCTCCGCCGGCAAGATCGCCCGACACGATGAAGGCCGGAAGCATGGCGATGCCGAGCCCTTCGCGCGCGGCGATGCGCAGCACGTCACCATTGTTGGAACACAGGTTTGAATCGATCGTCACGGCATCCCCCGGCAACTGCCCGGCCAGCCGCCAACGCGTTCCCGTGGACAGATTTCCATAGTGCAGGGTCTTGTGGCGCTTAAGGTCTTCCGGCGCCTGCGGGCGACCGTGCCGCTCCAGATATTCCGGGGAGGCGCACAAGGTGAGCCGGATCGGCATAATCTTACGCGCCTTGAGTTGTGATGCCTCCAATTCGCCGATCCGCAAGGTCAGGTCAAAGCCTTCCTCATAGGGGTCGACAAAGCGGTCATTGAGATCCACTTGGACCTTCAGGCCGGGGTGATCCTTCATGAAGTCCGCAACGGCCGGCGCCAGATAGGCAACACCGAACGACATTGGCGCATTGATCCGGATGCGGCCCGTCAGGTCCTCGCGCAACTCTCCCACGGCGTTGGCTGCATCGTCGAATTCGGCCAGAATTGTCCGTGCCCTATCCACGAAGACCGAGCCACTTTCGGTGAGAGAAACTGTCCGCGTAGACCGGTTGAGCAGTTGGACGCCGAGACCGGTTTCCAGCGACGCCACGGCCCGGCTTGCCTGCGAGCGCGATGTTTTCAGACGGCGGGCAGCGGCAGAGAAGCCATCTTCGTCCACCACCGCTACGAATGTGCGCATCTCATCCAGGCGATCCATGCGCAAACATTCCATATTGTCGCAAAATCTGCAACAGCCTGCTTCATATTTGATTATTGTAATCATTTTTGCTGCGATTAACTGTGCTCCAACAGCAATTTTGCCGGTGACCAGGTTTCGCATAAATCCATCATCGGCCGAGTCCAGGAGAGACACGATGATTACAGTTCGCAAGTCGGAGGACCGCGGAAGTGTGGAGTTGGACTGGCTGAGCAGCCGTCACAGTTTCTCTTTCGGCCACTACTATGATCCCAACTACATGGGCTTCGGGCCACTGAAGGTAATCAATGAAGACCGGGTGGTGGCCGGCGGCGGTTTCGACACGCATGGCCACCGGGACATGGAGATTATCTCCTATGTTCTGGAAGGCGCATTGGAGCACAAAGATTCGCTCGGCACCGGATCGGTCATCCGCCCCGGCGACGTTCAGCGCATGACCGCTGGAACCGGTATCATGCATTCGGAGTTCAATGCCTCCGACACGGAGCAGGTCAGATTTCTGCAGATCTGGATCGAGCCGAACGAGGCCGGATTGCAACCATCCTATGAGCAGAAGTCGTTTTGCGATGGGAACAGTATGGGCGGGAACGGTACGAGCGGCCTCAGGCTGGTTGTCAGCCCCGACGCGCGCAGCGGCGCACTTAAAATTCACCAGGACGTCCTGATCCATGCCGGAACGCTTTCAACAGGTGACCGGGAGCACCGCACGCTGGCGCAGGGCCGGAAGGCCTGGTTGCAGATCGCCGCGGGTTCCGTCTCGCTCAACGGGGAGCACCTCGGCGCAGGCGATGGAGCAGCCATCAGTGATGAGACTGCACTTGAACTCCAGGCCCTAACGGACAGCGAGGTTCTGCTGTTCGACCTGCCGCCCACTTACTAGAACAATTCACGGCTTGATTGAATCGGTGCGGGCCCGCGCGCCCTCCCAACCACCCGATACCGTAGCCTTGGGGCGGGGGAGTTGGGCGCAGGCTTCCACTTCCCGAAAATTCCTTTAAGAACCGGGAGGGGGCATCCAAGCAGCTTCGGCGCTACATAGACGGCTGAACGTTTTGGGAAGGACAGTTCGGGGCCGTGCACGCACAAAGCATCGCCCCGTATCAAAGGCAGGAAAGACAGCAACATGAATGCAATCGATTTATCCGGACAGGTCGCGGTGGTCACAGGCGGTGCCCAGGGCATTGGTTTTGCCATTGCCGAGCGCTGCGTCGCCTCAGGTGCGGCGGTCGCCCTTTGGGACATCGACGAGGGTCTGGCAGCTGAAGCGGCCGGCAAACTCGACGGCAAGGCGCATGCACAAGCCGTCTCCGTCACCGATCCTGACGGCATAACTGCCGCTCTTGCCGCCACCGAGGCCGCACTTGGCCCGGTGTCCATCCTGGTGAACAGCGCAGGCATCGCCGGCCAGAATGCCAATGTGGAGGACTACCCGATTGACGAGTGGCGCCGGGTCATTGAAATCAACCTGAACGGAACGTTCTACGTCAACAAGGCGGTGGTGGCCGGCATGCGGGCGCGCAACTACGGCCGGATCGTCAATATCGCCTCAATAGCCGGCAAGGAAGGCAATCCGACCGCTTCGGCCTACAGCGCCTCGAAGGCCGGGGTCATCGGCCTGACAAAGTCCCTCGGCAAGGAACTGGCAGGGCACGACATCGCCGTTAACTGCATCACGCCGGCGGCCGCCAGGACGCGGATATTCGAGCAGATCACACAGCAGCACATCGACTACATGCTATCGAAAATCCCCCGAAACCGCTTCGTCCTGGTTGAAGAGATCGCCTCCATGGTCGCCTGGCTGGTGTCGAAAGAGAACTCGTTTACCACCGGGGCAGCGTTTGATCTGTCCGGCGGCCGGGCAACGTACTGAACCTCTCAAACATGCAATCAACCAGGTACAGGAAAGATCTCACATGTCCTCAGACACGGATTTGAAGATTCTCGCAATCTCAGGAAGCCTTCGGGCAGGTTCGCTCAACACGGCCTTGCTCAGGGCAATCATCGATGTGGCGCCTGAAGGCATGCGTTTCGACATGGCGGACATCGGAAGCATTCCACACTACAATGCGGACGATGGCGAGCCCGGCGGTAAGCCGGACGTTATGCGGCTGGTCGAACAGGTGCGTGCCGCCGATGGCGTTTTGATCGCAACGCCGGAATACAACTATTCCATTCCGGGCGTGCTGAAGAACGCCATTGACTGGGTGTCGCGGGCCGAAAACCAGCCGTTCAAAGCCAAACCGGTTGGAATTGTCGGTGCATCTATGGGTGCGATCGGAACGGCACGGGCGCAATACCACCTGCGTCAAGTATTCGTCTTCCTGGATGCCTATGTTATGAACCGGCCCGAAGTGTTCATCGGCGCGGCACATACCAAATTCAACGACGAGGGCAAACTGACCGACGAGGCCACGCGGGATTTCCTGGTCACTTTCCTGGACAGCTATGCCGCCTGGGTTCGACGCGGGTAGGGGTTGCGCGTCCGGATGCACTTTCGGACGCTCGTTGTCCGGGATGACGTGATTCCGAGATCTGTGAGCACCACGCACTTCCCCTCCCTCACGTGGGGAGGGGTCAGGTGTGGGGGGGCGAAACAAGCCGTCCCAACCCAAAAGAATATTGTAGTGCAGTCCCCACCCAGCCCGGCTGACGCCGGTCTACCCTCCCCACCAGGGGGAGGGATAGGCAGGGGGCAAACCCCTCACTCGTCATACCGGGCCTGACCCGGTATCCAGTTGGGCGATTGCGCCAATACGGATAAGCCGGCGCACCTCAACCCAGAAGTCGGCGCCGTCCGGTGCGTTCCAGTGTTCTGCCAGATAAGCGCGCAGCAGGCTTTCGGCTGCGGCCTCC
>JANQIR010000154.1 GCA_028282065.1 Aestuariivirgaceae bacterium | reverse complement strand
CGTTGGATTCACCCCAAGGATTGTTGATCAGCATCAGACCGATCTTCTTGGCGCCGAAGGTCTTGTGTGCATATTGCAGGAGCCTGATGTCGACGATGGCGTCCACAGCCGAAACACGGAAAACATAGTTTGGGTCGGCACCATTGCGTGTGATCGGCGTAGCTGCTGCCCAAACCCCCATGAACGGCACCTTGGACTTGTTGGCGAGCGGCACGATCGCCAGGGAGACAGGTGAGTCGATACCGCCGAAGAACGCGGCAACCTTTTCCTTGAAGATGAGTTCACGTGCGGCAATGACCCCTTTGGGAGGGCTGGATTCGTCATCGCGTCTGATTAGTTCAATCTTGCGGCCGCCGAGAATTCCGCCTGCTGCGTTTATTTCGTCCATGGCGACTGTCAATCCGCGGGTAATTGACTCTCCTGACTGTGCGGACGGCCCGGACAATGCTGCCACCAAACCAAGCTTAACCGTGTCCGCAGCGCTTGCGGCTCCCAATGCGGCAACGGAAACAACGGCCCCGGCGACAGCTGCCATCGCTGTCTTCAAGAGGCGTCGTCGTGCAAATCTGAAAGCAACCATCTTAGTCCTCCGTAAGATCGTTTATGTTTAAGATTTGGACCAAAGCGGACCTCTGGGGACGTTCCGGCAATATGCCGAAGCCGATGGCCCCAGACCGCCCGGCCCACTCTATCAACGGTCATTTCGCCCTGTTTCCCGCGCCGCATGTTTCGCTTGCTTTACAGTCACGAAATGATAAGTAAAAAGTTACTTACTTAATTTGGCGCGAGTCAAGCGTAAATGGACGACCGCTGTGAAATTTGCGGTGCGTGCCGAATCACGATGATGAGATTCGTGAGTCCAGAGTGGGTCACGGTTCGACTAAAATGGTGCCGGCTATACCCTGTCCTGACCATCCGATATGTAAACTGTGGGCGGTGGGATGAGAGCGCAATCCTTGGGTGGCGGAGTGAGAATGGCTGATCGCTCAAATGTGAAAGACTTTGGTGTCCCATGTATTTTGGTGTCCCATGTATCCAGAATGGTTCGATCCGGATGCATGGTGCTCCAGGTGAACCTTGAAAGGCTTCGACGTGCTTGAAAAAACACGCCAGTCATTGGCGACCCGGGATGACGGTGGCGTACCGAAGAGGCGCGATGCGGCTGCGACCCGTGCGCGTATCCTGGACGCGGCCACACAGGAGTTCAGTGCCAAAGGATACGATGGTGCGCGGATGGACCAGATCGTTGACCGGGCGGGCTGCAACATCCGGATGGCCTATCACTATTTCGGCGGCAAGGAGGGGCTGTATCTAAAGGTCCTTGAGCGCGCGTATGAACAGGTCAGAAGCCGTGAAGTCGAACTTGATCTGAAACACCTTGCGCCGGTCGAGGGTATGCAGGCTTTGATCGAGTTCACTTTCGATCATATTGCCGGCCACCCTGAATTCGTCGGTCTGATGGCGACCGAGAACATGCTGAAGGGGCGGCTTTTGAAAAAATCGACGCTGGTTCCGCAAACCACGGCCCCGCTGGTGGATTCGATCCGGGACCTTTTGAGGCGGGGCACAGATGCCGGTGTGTTTCGGTCCAATGTGGATCCGGTGCAGCTTTACATTACAATTTTGTCCGTCAGCTACGTGCATATCTCCAACCGCTACACCCTGTCGATCATGTTTCAGGAAGACCTGCTTGACCCGTCGTGGCTGGCGGAGCGCAGGCGCCATGCGCGTGAAGTGGTTCTGGCGTATCTAAAACCCTGACGGCGCAAACATGTCGGCGCGTGAGCCGGGTTCAGCGTCCGCGCTCGTGTTTCGCACCCGAGGCCTGGAGCAGAAACGTTACCGACAGTACGACGATGATGCCGGCAACCACGCTTACCGTTGGGACGGTGCCGAATGCGACCGCATCGAAGACCGCGACAACTGCAGGTGTGAGATATGTGTAGGACATGACTTTATAAGCCGGCAGGGACAGGGTTGCTATCGTGGACAAATAAAAGGTGATTGCCGTGGGGAACACCGCCAGATATGCGATGCCAGCCCAGACATATGTCTCAATTGTGCCAAAGCCTGTATCGAGTAATTCGGGTATCGCGTAAATTCCGAGCAATACCGCGCCCATCACGACATTCCAGAAAGCAAAGACCGGCGCCGGTTCTCCGACATGGAGTCGTTTCAGGGCGGGTGCGTAGAGGCTGAAGGCCAATATGCCACCGAGGAAAATGATTTCACCGCGACCAAGGGTGAATGATAGAAGTGTGTCCAGGCTTCCGTCAAACACGATCCAGGTTGCGCCGGCTGCGCCGAGTAAGAGGCAACCAAAGTGTGCCAGCCCAATCGTCTGTTTGTTGATCAGCCAGCCAAAACAGGATGCAAGAAGTGGCACCAGAGTGAAAAGGGCGCCGGTATTCAAGGCTGTCGTCCATCGCAAGGCTTCGAACATCGCGACGAAGAAGATCGCCATCAACCCGCCGATGATGATGCAGCGCGCGATGAGCGACCAGCCAGGCATCCGTAGTTTGCCCCGCAGAACCAGAACCGCCGCGAACACGATGGCCGCCATTGTAAAGCGAAGGAACGTCAATACGGCCGGGTCCAGTGCAGCGGCGATTGTCCCGCCGACGGGAAAGCTCGACCCGATCAGGACCGCGTAGAGCAGCATAGCCGCATGGGCAATATACGATTGCGGTGGTGTGTGCTGCGTTTCGGATTGTATCTTGGGCGGGTATGATGAGCGGGGCATGTTCGGTTGTTCGATAGGGCGGGCAAGGGGCAGCCAGTTCAGCGAAGCAGGATACAACAACGCCGGCACCGAAGTTAAAAGCGAAAGTTGCCGGGCCGTTCATTCGCAGGCCGCGATCCCCCACCTAAAAAATGGATCCCGTCATAAGCTGCCGATTGCAATTATGCGTCTGTTCAGCGGGTTTTGAGAGCGGCAACATGGCTGGTGCGGCCATCCGGTATGCGCCACATCAAGAATGCGGCGACCGCCACTGCTACGGCGCTCAAAATCCATAACACCGTGAAACCGTCGAAATGATGCGCCACCTTGCCACCGGCGATACCGCCGGCAACCGACCCCAAGCCCAGGAACAGGTTGGCTTTGCCGAAGATGCTGCTGGCGTGTGTCTCGTCCAGCACGTTGGCAAGGAATGCCGGAAACAGTCCGAACAACCCGAAATATAACAGCCCGTAGACAGCTGCCGCAATCACGGCGACTTCCGCGCTGGCAAGCACGCCCATCAGTGCGATGCACGAGGCAAGCGCCACCAGGCTCAAGACGATCGTGAGTTTAAGTGAGCTGCGGTTTGCCACGTACGACAGAAAGACTCCGCTGAAGGCCCCTAGTAGTCCTGCGAAGACCCAATACCGTCCGGCCATCAGGTTTGAGACATTCAGATCCTCTACCAAATAGGCGGCGAAGTAGGTTTGAAAGGACACCAGACCAAAGCCGCATAGGAAGAGGATCGTGCAGAACACTCCCACCGGGAAACTCGTTTTGGAGCCTGGCGTTGCGGTCTGCCTGCCAAGTCCGGAAACTGAGTCAGCTTGAGGCAACCTGGAAAGGCCGCTCAGGGCGGCCAGTGTTGCCGCGCCCACCAGCAGCGTTACTGATCCAGCGCCGACCCACAGTGCCGCAAAACCTTGCGTTTGCAGGACCGGTGTGACCACGAAGCCGTTGATCAAAAATCCAACAGCCGTACCGCAGGCCGCTGTGCCAAGAGCCGCGATACGTTCAGGGGGCGTCAGCGTTTGTGAGGCGAAACGGATCATAGGCACCCAAGCCGTCGCTATGAGTGCGCCGAGCGTGGTGTAGATCGCCAGCAAATGCCAAAACGTGCCTGCAAATGCGATGACCGCGATCAACACACCGCCTGCCAGTGTCGATCCTGTTATGAGCAACCGGGCTGAGACACGCAAGGCCGCATAACCGGCCGCTATTGACGACAGCAGGTAGGCCGCCTGGTGCATGGCTACGAGGTAGGCGACCTGGGCATAGTCGAGATCGTACCTGGCTTTCACGTCCGGCCACATGACCACCAGAATGTTCCGCCCAAAACCGAACATCACGGTAATGGTGGCGGTCATCGCGAGGATGCAGATGACAAGCCTGGCGCGCCTAGCCATAGGCAGGCCGCGCGAGACGGTAGATCACCCTCGCGCTTGACGGTGTCAACGGTCCAAAGTCATGGTCGCCAAACGACTCAACGATCTGCAACTGGGCTTGCTGTATCAAATCCTTGAAGCTGCCATTTGCGTATCGCCGCAGTTTCAAATCGGTATACAGAAACTGTTCGCCCTGCGTTTCGGTCTTTTCGTAGAGAAACCTGAAACGCATCACGGTGTCATCATGGTGTTGGATGCGGTATCGGGTAAGCGCGCCGCCGCTGGGGAGCCGTCTGTCCCACTCATGGATGGGGTGACCATCGGGTGCGGCCGGATCATAGTAGATCGGCCGGCTTTTTTCGGACACTCCGTGCCGTTCAAAACGCGCAAGATCGATCAACAGACTGCCGCGCGGTGTCAGGCACCCGGCTAGAGATCGTAGTGCGGCCAGGGCGTCTTCGTCTGTCAGCAGAAGCTGAAAGGCGTCAATCGGTACGATGATCAGATCGAACGTGGAGCTAAGCTGTAAGCTGCGCATGTCTGCCTGGCGGACCTTGACCAAAGGCTTGAGATGCGCCAGATCCGGCTGATCGAGACGCTGCGCAAGCCGTGTGACCATCGCGCTCTCAAGGTCCACGCCGGTGACCTTGAATCCCTGTTGTGCGATCCGCAAGACGTTACGGCCGACGCCGCAGGGCACTTCCAGAACGTGTGCCGGGGCGGCCTCCAGAAACCGGGCCAAGAAGGCCGCGTCCATTTCGGTGGCGTGTTCCGTTTCATAGAACTGCGCTCTTTCAGCATATGTGATCGGGTTGTAGGCGGACGGGTCTTTTCGAGGCATCGCCATAGTCATCCCTCCTGTCTGGCCGGGTGTTTTCCAAGCAGTTTGGCTACATGAGAATGCGTGATGCGGCCGTTGTCTGTGACAATTGCGGCAGCAAGGGCTTCGTCGGGTATATTTTCGTTGACGGGGGCGTTGGCCAGCCTGACAAGATATGGCAGGCACAATCCGCTCAATGCTCTAGCTGAAGAAACCGGAACGCCGCCGGGTAGTTTGTCGATCTTGCAGTGTAAAATGCCGTGACGCTCGTAAACCGGTTCCTCGAGCGTCGATTGTCGATCGAACGTTTCCAGGTAGCCCGGGCCGTATCCGCAGGTGACATCCACAATCATGCTGCCCTTGCGCATGGACTTCACCATATCGGTCGTTATGACCGGTTCCGTATCGTATGTGGAGATCAGGATCGCACCGATCACCAGATCCATACGTGGCAGCAATTTGCGCAGAATATCCGCGCTGTATGTGATGCACGTGACGTTGGCCGGCATTGAGGCGGCGAACGCGCGAAGTCTCGACATATCCCGGCCTAGAACCGTCACGTTCGCGCCCAACTCGGCGGCAGTGCGGGCGGCTGCGCCGCCTGAATTGCCATATCCGATGACCAGAACGTTGGCGCTTTCCACATCTGGAATCGCCGGCAGGAATACACCGCTTCCGCCCAGGTGTGACTGCAAATGGTAAGCGCCGTAAATGACAGCCATCTTTCCGGCGATTTCGCTATGCCCGCGTGTGACCGGGAAGTGGCCTTTTGGTTCCTCTATGAATTCAAAGGCCAGCGCGCGGATGCGTTGTCGGCACAGGGCGTCTGCCAAAGGTGGATTGTCTTCAAGGTGCAGATACGAAGCAAAGGTACAGCCAGGTGGCATCCGTGCCACATCTACCGGAGTTGGCGGTTTGTACTTCGCGATGATGTTTGCGTTTGTCCATGCCTCACCAGATGGCAATATCTGGGCGCCGGCGCATGCGAAGACCTCGTCGGTGATGCCATATCCGGCGCCAAGCCCCGCCTCGCATACGACGTCGATTCCCTGTTGGACGAACGCCCCAATCTGATCGGGGAAAATGAGCGTTCTGATCTCCGCGGCATTACTATCGCGGACAAAGGTGAGTGTTGATGCCATCGAGTGAGCCCTCGCAAGAGAATGGCCGGCTATGCACTGGAATACGATCTAATATTGCGTGTGTATTTTTAGGTCGAAAATGTGATTTTTATTACAGGGATGTAAAATTCCAGAGATTTTTTATCAATGAATTTGATTTTGCGCTGCTTTGTCAATTGGACAATTGACGGCTGCCTTAATGTTAAGACGGGGTGGGCTCTACACGGAATTTCCCACGCTGCGTCCTGTGGTCAGCAGCTCCGTTTGACGACCCGGTTCCGCACGATCTGACGCGTGCTGTAAGTTGAGCGATCATCGACGAGAACAATCTCAAGACTGGTTGCTGCAATTTCTACACAGACCGGGACCAGTCTGCGGCGCAATTCATGCAGGACCGCCTGTTCATTGAAATTGGGTACCAGCACTGGACCGGAAATGATGGAGGGAGGCCGTATGACCTCCCTCTTATTTGCATGTTGTCGGCTTGTGAAACCCCCGGTGTCTGCCAGTGTGATCAGGAGGTTGCCGAATTCGTACTGGCAGACGTCCCATCATATGGTTTCCGGCTGGCCAGTTCGCTACTCAGCACGAAAACACCAGCCAATGCGGACAAGGTGGAGCCCATGATGACACCCAGACGCACGGCGTTGAGATGGTCGTTGCTGTCAAAGGCCAGCGTGCCGATAAACAGGCTCATGGTAAAGCCGATGCCGGTCAGACAGGCAATGCCGTAAATCTGCTTCCAGTTGACACCGTCCGGCAGCCGGCACAGGCCGGCTTTGACGCCGAGCCAGGAGAAGCCGAGGACGCCGATTTGTTTTCCAATGAACAGGCCCAGTGCGATTCCCAGCGGCAACGGCGCCAAAAAGTCGGACAGTTGCAGACCCTTGAGAGATACGCCCGCATTGGCAAAGGCGAACAGCGGCAGGACCATGAAGGCGACCCACGGGCTTAGCCCATGTTCAAGCTCTTTGAGTGGAGAGAACCCGGGTTCGGCCTTGCCTGCCGGCGCGCGCATGGGAATGGTCAGCGCGATGAGGACGCCTGCCAGGGTGGCGTGGACGCCGGATTTCAGAACGGCCACCCACATGACAATACCGACAAGGATGTAGGGCGCTGTCTTGATCACGCCCGAGCGGTTCAAGCTCATCAGCACTGCCAGGCCGATAAATCCGATGAGCAGCGATGCAACGGACAATTGCTCGGTATAGAACAGTGCAATGATGATGATGGCGCCGAGATCGTCGATAATCGCGACTGCCAGCAAGAAGACCTTCAATGACACCGGGACGCGCGGACCCAGAAGCGCAAGCACGCCCAGGGCAAAGGCGATGTCGGTTGCGGCGGGCACGGCCCAGCCATTGAAGTTCTCCGGCGTCCCCCAGTTGATTGCGATGAACACGAGTGCCGGAATCGCCATGCCGCCGATGGCGGCGATGATTGGCAGGGCCGCGCGATCAAAAGTCGACAACTGTCCTTCAACAACCTCGCGTTTGATCTCCAGGCCTACCAGGAAGAAGAACACGGCCATGAGCCCGTCATTGACCCACAGGAAGAGAGGTTTGGCGATCTCCAGCGGGCCAACCTGTACGGCAATGGGAATATCGAGGAAGTGCTGGTAGTAGATGGCCAGGGGTGAGTTGTTGACAAGAAGTGCCAAGAGGGCAGCGCACATGAGTACGATGCCCGGTGCGGCATCCATCTTCACGAAATCGCTGAGGCTGTTCGACACGCGTGCGATCATGATCTTTCCGTATTTATTTTGTGAGTGTCCAGTCGAAGGTATTGCGCATGCCGGCGAGGTGAGCTGCCTGCCGGCATGCGTGTAGCGTCGTGTCTTAGGTCGCGATCGGTTTACCCCGCGACAGCGTTCGAACCAGGCCGCCTATGAGTTCGAGTTCGTGGTCAATCTCATCGGTGCCCTGACGGAGGGGGCCGCGATGTTTTGAACGAATCATTTGCGCCGCCCTGGCGATGCGTAGGGCCATCGGAAGGCTCTGGACCTCGCCAAATGCAAAACGTCCGGCAGAGGACGAAGTCTCTTTGGAAGGGATGCTTTCGAGCGGTGCCGCAACATGCGCAATAGCTGGCGGAAACGCGTTGTGCTGTGATTTTGCTACAAGCCGGTCTGCGAGTGTCATCGCTTTCTCCCTGTCAGAAGACTTGGCCTTTCCGGTGATTTCGCCGTACCGCTGGAATTGGCATCGGGTCCGGCAATCTTCCAATTAAATGGGGTTGGACATGTGATAGAATTTATCTATCGAACTGGCCTTTTTTGGAAAAAGCCGTATTTGACGTCGGAGCGTGCTTATTGACTGGAGATCAATCACACACAATGCCGAGCCTTCGCCAAATCGAATATCTTGTTGCGCTTGCGGATACGCGCCATTTCCGCAGGGCCGCCGAAAAAGCCGGTGTAAGTCAGCCGACGTTAAGTGCACAGCTTTCCACCCTTGAACAGCGGTTGGGTGTGCAGCTTGTCGAGCGCAACCGATCGACGGTTTTGCTGACGCCGCTTGGCGAGGAAATCCTGGCGATTTCGCGCCGGGTCATGCGTGATGTGCAGGAGATCCGCGATTTGTCCGCCAGCCAACGCGGCGAGCTTGCCGGAACGATCCGGCTGGGCCTGCCTCCGACAATCGGACCCTACCTGCTGCCACTTGTTTTGCCTGATTTGCACAAGGCGCATCCGGACCTGAAGTTCTATGTGCGCGAGCAGGTTCCCAACACCTTGCCAGGGGCGTTGGCGGAGGGTGTGCACGATGTCTTGCTGACCCCATTGCCTGTGCTGAACAGCGATATTGAGACTGTGCCTGTGTTTCGGGAGCCGCTCTACGTTGTTGTGCCTGACGACCATCCGCTGTCGGCCAAGGGGTATGTCGAACGATCTGATTTGAGTGGGGAGGCGGTGCTGGCGCTGGAGGCCGGTCACCAGTTGCATGAGCAAGTGGAGGCGATCTGCGATGAGTTCGGCGCGCGGTTGCTGTTCGACTACGAAGGCACCAGCCTGGACACATTACGCCAGATGATCGCGATGGGAATGGGCATTTCCTTTCTGCCGGGTTTGTTTGTGCACACCGCTTTGCAACGGCAGACCGGCGCTGTTGCGCTGGAACTGAAGGGGCGCAATCTGTACCGGACTATAGGTATGGCCTGGCGCAAGACGTCCGCACGGCAAGGCGATTTTCAGGCACTGCTTGGATTCGTGAAACGGACCGTCGAACGGGACTTCGGAAGCTTCGCTCTTTTGTGAGCGAGTCCATCCACACATTTTTGGAAGAAAAGGGGCAAATCCGAAATGGATGTGTTGGTCATCGCACGCGACAACCTATTGTCGCCAATGGTGCTCAGTTTCCTGCTGGGCCTTTTTGCTGCGCTGGTACGTTCGCAGCTGTCCATACCCGAGGCAGCCGCGCGCATCATGTCGGTGTATCTGCTGTTTGCAATCGGGTTCAAGGGCGGTGCCGAAGTTGCACGGCACGGTCTTACCGGCGATATCCTCCTGGCGATCGCCATGGGTATCGGCCTGAGTTTTCTGCTGCCGGTGCTGGCGTTTGCCTTCCTGCGCCTGACCAGCCGCCTCTCGGTTGTCGATGCGGCTGCTGCGGCGGCTCATTACGGCTCAATCAGCATTGTTACCTTCGTGGCTGCGACACAAGCGCTGGAATCAGCGGGGGTCCTTTATGACGGCTATATGGTTGCGGTCGCGGCCGCTATGGAAGCGCCCGCAATCTTGTCGGCGCTCTTGCTGATCCGCCGCCACCAGAGCGACGAGGGGTCCGCCGTTCATAAAGGGACGGTGCGGGGGCAGTCGGCTGTGCTGAAAGAAATCGCCTCGAACGGTTCGATTGTGCTGCTGGTCGGTGCGTTTGTCATCGGCTGGATGTCGGGGGACAAGGGATATTCGACCGTTTCCGGCTTCATCGAAACGCCCTTCAAGGGGGTGTTGTGCCTGTTTCTGTTGGATATGGGACTTCTTGCGGGTCATCACCTGCGCGAGAGTGCCCGGCAACTGAGCCCGCAGGTGATCGCCTTCGGGCTGTATATGCCGGTGGCAGGGGCTCTGTGTGCGATCCCCCTGGGGCTGTTGATCGGCCTGCAGGCGGGAAGCTTTGCGCTGTTCATAACGTTGGCGGCAAGCGCGTCCTATATCGCTGTGCCGGCTGCGCTGCGCATTGCTGTTCCAGAAGCCAATCCCGCCATCTATCTGACCTTGTCGCTAGGCTTGACGTTCCCGTTCAACCTTGCGCTTGGAATCCCCATGTATCTTGCAGCAGCCCAGGCGTTGGCCAACTAGGCCAGATAGGAGAGCGGAAATGGAAACCTATATGAAAGCGCGACTCGACATCCTGATTGAAGCACCGTTTGCGGATCTGCTCAGCGCTTTGCTGGACCGGCATGATGTGTCGGGCTACACGGTCTTTTCTGCGCTGCAGGGCCGCGGCGGCAGCGCGACCTGGGCGCGTGACGGCCTGATCACGGATGTCGGCCAGATGCGGCTGTTTGTGTGTATTGTCGATTCTGAAAGGCGCGAGAGGGTGCTGAGCGACGTGCGTGACGAACTTGCCGAACACATCGGGTTTGTAACTGCCTCGGAGGTGCAGGTCATGCGTCCGAGCAAGTTTCCGTAACCCGCGCTTCAAGGCGATTGCAGACCTGCCAAAGCGGTTGAGCAGGTTGATTGGAACAATCTATCAAACGAGGCTGATGGCTCGATTTGATCAATTGCCGCATCTCCCCACCTGAACCGTAGGACATTGCCATGTGCCAGCCGACTGGAGGACGCCACAAGCATGCACTATGGGTCACACAGGCCGCCATCATCGAATGACCCGTCAACAGGTCACGCGGACAATGTGAGCACTCTGGTGGTCACCGGTCTGTCTGTGGCGGTCATTGCCATCTTTGCATCTTGGTATCCTGCCGCGCTTGTGCCGGCGATATTCGCCAAGCTCGCGATGTGGGCCGCTCTGGCATCGGCTGGCATGGCGCTGCTGTTTTCGCAGCATGCGTTCAGCCGGGAGTTGAACCTCTGGGACAAAGCGATGTTCCTGTGTTTCGCCTCGCTGGTCGCGGCTGCTTTCATTGATGCAGAGGCGATCGAGGCTCTCGCGGCTGCCGCGTCGCAACCTGAATTTCCAAACGAAAACAGATCTATACCCCTCACAGGAGGAACGTGATGAGACGGTTCAAGAATATCCTCGTCGTTTGCAACAATGCGATTGGCGCCGATGATGCGCTAAGTCAGGCCAGCGCCCTTGCCGCCTACAATGACGCCAAGTTGACGCTCATCGACGTCGTGCCGCTAACCCATGCGACGAAAGAGGCCGTGGTCGAGCGCCGCAAGGCACTCATTCGGCTGATGAATGCACTGGCCTATGACGGGTTGTCCAAGGTCAAGGTCGAGGTGCGGACGGGAACCGACTATATCGAGGTGGTCAAGGAAGTTCAGGTGGCCGGGCATGATCTGGTGTTCGCCAGCGCCAAGGAGAGCAGCGTGATGCGTGATGCGCTCTACGGCAACATGGCGACGCAACTCATGCGCAAGTGCCCGTGCCCGGTTTGGATCATAAAACATGACCAGCCTCACACGGGAACCCGCATTCTGGCGGCGGTCGATCCTGCTGCGGACACCGAAATGGATACGCCCGACGATATCAAGATTATGGACCTGGCGTCATCGCTGTGCATACAGCAGCATGCAGAATTGCACGTCCTGCATGCGTGGCAGGTTCAGGGCAAAGATGCGGATACGCTGCGCTCCGAGATCCGCGATGCCACCCGCGAGCAGCTCCTGAAAAAGCATGAACAGATCTATCGGACAGGTGTCGACCGGCTGCTCGCCCGGTATCGCAGACTCAACCTGAACCAGAGGGTGCACATGCCGCGTGGTGTCGGTGAGCAGGAGATTGCGAGGGCGGCCAAGGAGATCGGTGCCGACGTCATCGTCATGCGCGCCAGCGGCAGAAAGGGCATTTCTGGATTGCTGATCAAGGATGCGGCAGAACAGATTCTCGGGTCCGTGAGTGCTGGTGTTCTGGTCATAAAGCCAGATGGTTTTGAATCTCCGGTCAAGATCGAAAAATCGCTGGAAGCGGCCTGACCGCCACCCATATATGTCTGGCCCGTCAGATGCGGATCCGGCGGGCAAGCTGGTCATGGAACGCACTTTGGAGATATGAATATGAAGGATGCAATGTCTTTGCTGGATAGTTTTCTGGGACAGTCGGGAAATTCCCGTGCGACCGGCGCGGATCAGCAGGGCAGCTCCGGCCTGGATACGATCAAGGGAATGATGAGCGGTCCTGGCGGCTTGGCGACAGGTGCCGTGGCTGGTGGTCTGATCGGGCTTCTCATGGGCGGTAAAAAGCCGAAGAAACTTGCAAAGTCGGCGATGAAGCTCGGTGGTGCAGCCCTGGTAGGCGGACTGGCCTATAAAGCTTACAAGGACTGGCAGGCGAACAAGACCCCGCAAACCGGGCCGGCGGAGGACGTTCCGGCTCTCGAAGCGCCGCAGGATACAGCTTTCATGCCAGATAGCGCCGATGCGCAGGACGGGCTTTGCCGAAGCCTCGTCATGGCGATGATTGCCGCTGCGAAGGCCGACGGACATGTCACAGACGAGGAGCGTCTGCGGATCTCGCAGCAGCTCATCGTGTCTGATCTGGACGGTCAGCATCGGGCATTCGTTGAAGAAGAACTCGCCAAACCCCTGGACATCGACGCGGTTGCATCACAAGCGACATCGCCTGAACATGCAGCGGAGATCTATGCGGCTTCGCTGCTGGTGATCGATGGTTCCGGACCTGCAGAACGCGGTTACCTGGCAATGCTCGCTGCGCGCCTCAACCTGGATCCAAAGTTGGTTGAACATCTGCACGCCAATACCGGTACGCCGGTTCACGAGGCGGTCGGCTGACCTGTTCGTGCCGTCCAGCGCCGCCTTTTTTGGAAGATGGCGGACAGGTTGTGGCCTGAAGCGTTTCAGCAAGGTGGATAGTCACTCGTTGTCGACGAGGCGTTCCGCCTTGTTCCGTTTCCTCCAAATGCACTCACGCTCAAATCGCTCGGGCCATTGCAGGGCCTGATACTCGACCGGCATCGGCTGGGCGGCGACAGTGCAGGTCACCTTCGATCCGTCGTTTGGGCCGGGTTTGCTGAAGTGGTCCTGACGGCTTACTGTGCGGACGAAATCACGCGGAGAATTGCATGATTTTGGTGGGCCCTTGAGCGCTAGAGCGTTTTCGAGATTGAATGAATCAAATCCGATTTAGAGAATTCTCATTTGGATGAGTTTGTGATTCCCTTGTTGCATTGAGTCGCAAGGAGGG
>JANQIR010000132.1 GCA_028282065.1 Aestuariivirgaceae bacterium | reverse complement strand
GCCCAACATCGGCTGCTGCCAGCGCCGGTGCATCATTGACGCCGTCTCCAGCCATGGCGACCTTCGCCCCGGCGCGCCGAAATTCGTCCACCAAAGCCTTCTTGTCCTGCGGCAGCAGACCCGAGCGCACGTCATCGATATCAAGCGTGCGGGCGACGGCCTGCGCCGTCAACCCGTTATCACCTGTCGCCATGACGATCTTCACGCCGGACGCGTGCAAAGCACTGATGGCATCTTTCGCACTGTCCTTGACCGGGTCGGTGACTGCGATCAAGCCGGACAGAGCCCCGTCAACGGCTACATACATGACCGTCTTGCCGGAGTGCCTGAGCGCATCCGCAGCCGCCCCTACTTCACCCAACGCGACACTGCTATCCGCCATCAGCGCCGCATTGCCGAGCACCACGTTGCGCCCGTCGACGGTGCCGGTCACCCCCTTGCCGGTGTGGGCGAGAAAATCGGTTACCTCAGGTAGCTCGATACCGCGCGCTTTGGCCCCCTCGACAATGGCCTCGGCCAGCGGATGTTCCGAGGCTCTCTCCAGCCCGGCCACCAGGGCCAGCAGTCCGGCCTCGTCCTGCCCGCCCAGCACCACGACATCGCTCAGCACCGGACGACCTTGCGTCAGCGTACCCGTCTTGTCGACAATCAGCGTGTCGACATGCGCCATGCGCTCCAGCGCCTCGGCATCCTTGATCAGCACCCCGGCCTGCGCCCCACGCCCGGTCGCCGTCATGATTGATACCGGCGTCGCCAGGCCAAGCGCACAGGGGCACGCAATGATCAATACCGAGACCGCCGCGACGATGGCATAAGACAGAGGCGGCAGCGGACCAAACATCAGCCACGCAAAAAACGCCACAACTGCCACCAGTACAACCGCGGGAACGAAATAGGAGGCCACCTTGTCGGCCAGCCCCTGAATGGGCGCGCGCGACCTCTGCGCCCCGGCGACCATGTCGACAATCTGGGCCAGCAGCGTGTCGCTGCCCACCTTGCGGGCCTCCATGACGAGGCCGCCGTTCCTGTTGAGTGTGCCCCCGGTGACACCGTCGCCCGCAACCTTCTCCACCGGCACAGGTTCACCGGTGATCAGGCTCTCATCCACCGAGGACCGGCCTTCCAATACAACGCCGTCCACAGCAATGGCTTCACCAGGGCGAACCCGCAACCGGTCACCCTCAAGAATGTTCTCAAGCGGCGCAGGGTACTCGGTGCCATCCACGTTGATCCTGACAGCCGTCTTCGGCGCCAGGTCCAAAAGCGCGCGAATGGCATCCCCGGTTCGCTCGCGCGCCTTCAGCTCAAGCACCTGCCCGACAAATATCAACGCGACAATCACAACCGATGCCTCATAGTAGACGGCGACATTGCCATCGCTTTGCAAGACTTGCGGAAATATGCCGGGCAGGAAGGTAGCGACCACACTATAGATATACGCCGCACCGACGCCGAGCATGATCAGCGTCCACATATTCAGATTTCCGGTGCGAACCGATGACCAGCCACGCTGGAAGAACGGTAGGCCGGCCCAAAGGACGACAGGCGTCGCCAGGAGAAATTCCAAAAGGACCGAAACCCGCTCGCCAAACAATTCGCGCACCGGCAACCCGACCATCGGACCCATCGTCAGGATCAACAGCGGGACCGCCGCACCCGCACTGACCCATAACCGACGCGTGAAATCGATCAACTCGTGATTGGGTTCATCGGAAATACCGCTCATCGGTTCCAGAGCCATGCCACAGATCGGACATGCGTCCGGGCCTTCCCGAACGACTTCGGGATGCATCGGACAGGTAAACAGCGCATCGCCCGCCGCCTCAACCTTACGGCGTTTGTGCGCACCCGACAGATAGAAGAACGGGTCTGCCTCGAACCGCTCCTGGCAGCCGATCGAGCAAAAGTAATGGTCGACACCCTGATAGGACGCGCTGGCAACTCCCGGCCCGGGCACCACCGTCATGCCGCAAACAGGATCGATCGCCCCGTCCGCCGCCGCCTGCCGCACGGCAGTGCAAGCTGTTTGCGAAGCCGCATGACCGCACGTCTCGTGATGATCGTTATGCGAATCAGTGAATTTTTTTTCTTCTTCCATGCCATTTCCCCGGACACACGACACCGTCACAGCAGGTAATAGTCATTCCAGTCACTGGAAGGTCAAGGCGATTGAAGCACCACGGCTGCAATCGCACGGACTCCGGCACTGGACGTTTACAAGGGAAATTCCCCAATGTTTTCCGCAATTTATCCGAATGCCGACATTGCCAAAAATGTGGCAATCCATAGAATCTAAATAAAATTTCAAACACTACAAATATTATCCAAATAAAATTTTTCGTTCATTTCGGATTTTTAAAATCATCTGCTTGATTTTACATCGGCATTCAGATATTCGACCTATGAGTGCGTTTGACTCAAAACCTCAATCGGAGATAGAAAATGAACGTAGCAGTCAAAGCGGACGCAATGGCGACCATCAACTGGAACGGCGGCGAGCGGATTTTTGTCGATGTTGGACAAACCGCCACGTGCACGGCACTTACCAATCAGCTCTACGCAATCTTCCTCTATAATGAAAACGGCGCGGACAAAGACATCAAGACGAATATCACCGGCAGCAACCAGACAGCTCCGGTACATGTAACCGTACCCGGCACGACGGCAGGTCAGGGCCTAGCATCCATCGTCCTGGTGGATGGGTCCCAGTCAAACAGCATTTCCGTCAATGTTGACACAACCGCACCGGCTGGTGTGGACGCCTGGATCGGCAGCCTTTCAATGCCAACCGATACGTCTGGTCTGATCAACCAGCCGCTTCCGCCAGACGGTCAGCAGCAGAGCTTCAACAAGTACTGCCGCTACTACGCGGTACCGGCCAGCCACTGGTACAACCTGACGCTCGAAAGTAGCATCAACCAGTTCTTCTCGGTTCAGTTCACGCAGAACCTGGTCACCGTCTTCTGCGTCAACCCAACGCAAAGCTCGATGAAGAGTTCACCCTACATTCACTTCTTCACCGGCTTCGACAAAGACGCCAACTACGACTACGTCGCAGCCACGCAGGGCACGCCGCAGATCATTCAGTACGAATTGCAGGGCAACGGCCTGCAAACCGTATGGATGAATGCGGACAGCAGACAGGATTCCTCGACCGCGACTATTGCGCTGGCCACTCTGCAGGCCAAAAAATAAGGCGCCCTCGATCGGCTCCGCAATACCCGGGCCCGATCGTATGAAGCGGCATAACAAATAGCTGGGTTGAAGCGAATTGCCAGAAACACATCTGGTGTATTTCAGCCGGCGAGTTAAGCCCGCAACGGTCGCACGGACGCCCCACCAAACGAGGAATGAACACCTCCCGGTTACCCGCCGGGGGGTGTTTTCATTTTGCCGGAAACGATGATCGCAAAGTGCTCTAGGCCGTGGTGAGGATTTAACACTTTCATCTCAAGAGGAGGTGGATTGCGCCTAGGGTAACGAAGCCCATAAAGTTGTCGAGGA
>JANQIR010000128.1 GCA_028282065.1 Aestuariivirgaceae bacterium | reverse complement strand
CCGATCAGGATTACCTGAAGCATGTCGTCAATCAGGTCACCGCCTCCCGCGACCGGATTGCTGAGATCGCATCGGCCAACGGGCTCAACAGTCTGCCTTCGGCAACGAATTTCGTTGCTGTCGATTGCGGCCGCGATGGTGCATATGCGACGGCCGTGCTCAAGGCTCTGATCGACCTGGATGTCTTCGTCCGAATGCCGGGTGTCGAACCGCTCAATCGCTGCATCAGGATATCGGCCGGCCGCAAGCATGATATGGAACTGCTGGAGCAGGCGCTTCCCGACGCACTGGCCGTTGCGGCGAAAGGCTGATACCGCAACCAACCCGGAGACACCCGTATGGCCGATACGATTCAAGAGTGGGGCATCAACAACGACTATGCGCCGTTGAAGGACGTTCTGCTCGGCAAACCGGAATATTATCGCTGGGTAGATGCCGGCCCTCTCATTGGCCGGACCCTGGCCAACGCCCATAAGACCGGCGTGAAATTCGATCTGCAAAGGGCGATGGCACAGCACGCCGAAATGGTTTCGATCTACGAAGACAACGGCGTGACCTGCCACTACCTGGAAGCTGACGAGGTTCTGCATCGCAACTTCTTTGCCCGCGATTCCTCGGCCATGACACCCTGGGGCGCCCTGATCTGCCATATGCAGCTCAAGGTTCGGCGGGCGGACTACGTCTCGGCCATCAAGTTCTATCAGGGCTGCGGCATACCCATCTGGCAATACGCCACCGCCGGCCACTTCGAAGGCGGTGACTTTGTCATTCTGGAACCGGGAAAGGTCTTGATCGGTTATTGCGGCGAGCGCTCCGAACAGGCCGGGTCCGAACAGGTCGCCGACTTTGTCCGCAAGGAGGGCTGGGAAGCGGTTACCGTGCCGATTTCCCGTGAATTCGTCCATATGGATGGGCTTGTCGTCCCCCTGGCGGAGAAACTGCTTGTCGCCTGCATAGACGCGCTCGAACCATGGGTTGTCGAATTGCTGACCGGCTGGGGCTTCGAATTCGTCGATGTCCCCTATCGCGAGGCAAAGAACCTCGGCGTCAACCTTGTCGCCCTGGGCAACGGCAGGGTTCTATCCATGGCCGGCGCGACGGAGCTGAATGCGAAGATGCGTGCAATGGGTTTCGAAGTTTACGACCCGGATATGTCAATGTTCACGCTCGGCGGCGGCGGTGTTCACTGCCTGAGCCAGGCACTATGCCGTGAGGACGTCTGAAGGAACACTCACATAACGGGCGGCGGTCTTCGCCTCAAACCGGAGACCGCATTCCCGGCAATCGCCGCCATCACGATGGCACCACCGGTCAGCGTGTATATACCCACTGTTTCGCCGAGAAAGATCCAGACCCAGATCGGCGCCAGCACCACCTCGGACATAGACAAAAGAGCGAGTTCCGCTGCAGGGACCGATTTCGACCCGATGGTGAAGATCGTCAGGCCGGCACCAACTTGGAAAACTCCAAGCGCCAGCGCGATCAAAAGGTCCCGGGCCGGCACGGCAAATCCATATCCGCCCCACATACAAGCCACACCCGCCACCGCAATTGAAAAGACCCCGCCAAGGAAGACGGCCGGCATCATGTCTTCCAGTTTCTTCCAGCGCAACGCTACGGCAAACGAGGCAAAACCGAATGCCGCCAGCAAAGCCGCTATGTTGCCCTGCGCACGGCCAAGCGAAATCCCCTCAGCAACCATAATAGCGATGCCGACACCGGCGACCACCATGGCAATCCAGGTCGCCATGCGCACGCTTTCGCCCAACAGAAAACGGCCAAGCAATGCCGCAAAGAACGGCGCTGCCGCAAACAGAAACATGGCGTTGGCAACCGTCGTCGTCTGGATCGCAAAGATCCCGCCGGCAAAGGCAAACACCAGGCCGAAACCGCCCAACACACCGGCAATCCCGACATTGCGGATGGTCTCCAGCGGCCGGCCACGCGACCTCAAAGCGATGATCACGAGCAGAAACGGTGCAAGTGCAACAGACCGGTAGAACAGGATCTGCCAGACATTGGCCTGCGTCATCAGCTTGATGCCGATGCCCATCGACGACCAGCACGCGCCCGCCAAAAGCACCAGCAGAACACCCTGGCGGTAACTGAGCGCGGACTTGGCAACGGCTTGCGAGGCAAAGGACATTTTGGACACCTGAGGATGACCAACCATACCCTTGTGCAAAGCTTCCCCGCCAGGGAAAATCACTCGCGCAGCCTTGCCGCTACGTAACCCGGTCTGTTAGCTTTCAGAACACGAACGCAGTCACAAGGGAACCAGCGCAGGTGTTGAGAACGACCGTACCCGCTTGCCTCATGCTCGCAGCAACCGCCACCGCCTATGCCGAGAACGACCGTGGCGTGGTCGCCCGCATGATCATGCAGGTTGACGACGAAAAGCTGGTTATCGTCTATCTGGCAGACGACCCCGACAAGGCAGGCTGTGCCACCCAATCGGGCAAAGTGCTGAAAATCAGCAACACACGCAGCAAGTTCATAGCCGAAACCTTGCGCGCGGCCATGTATCGCGCAAAGCGCGTCAGCCTGATCGGTACGGATCGATGCGTGGAAACCGACGGCGACCGCTACGAACTGATCAGCACCGTGGCGGTCTTTCCGTGACAGAGCCACCGGCAGGTTGAACGCTTAAAGCAAAGGACCGGTGCCCGGACGAACCGGACACCGGCTGTTTTGCTACTCAACGGCGGCCTCGCCATTACCGCGCATACTGACAATGTCTTCCAACAGTCCCCTGGTTCCGTTGTGAACCGTCAGGGTCTGGACCTTGTCGGCAATGGCTTCAAGCGCTTCCAGCTCTTTCAGACGCAGCATAACGGGATTGTCCTGCATGACACGCGCCGTGTTGAGCAACGCCCGGGTCGCGGCGGTTTCCTCGCGCCGGCGGATGATGTTGGCTTCCGCCTCCTTCTCCGCCTGCACGACGCGGTTCAGGATATCGCGCATGTCGCCGGGTAAGATCACGTCCTTGACCGCAATATCACCAACCTCAACACCAGCCTCGGCCATCTGCGCACGTACGGTTTCCGCCGCTTCGGCGTCGACGGCAACCTTGTTGGCCAGGATCTCATCCAGCGTCTTGGTGCCGAGCGATACCCGGAAAGCATGCTGCAAAGCCCGGTACAGCGCCTCAGCGAAATCCTTACAGACAGTCACCGCCTTGCGCGCATCGCGCACCCGGTACTTGGCTGCAAGATTGACACGGATCGACACACGGTCGCGAGTCAGAATCTCCTGACCGCCAACATCGAGCACATGCTCGCGCATGTCGATCAGCTTGACCGCAACCTGCCGTCCCGCATTCCAGAACGTGTGAACACCGGGCGCAAGCTCGCGTTCAAGCACATTATCAATATAGAGCAGGCCGGTCTGGCCATGCTCCACGTTGAAACGCTTCACACCGTTGCTGGCACCAGCCGCCACAATCCGCCCGGCCAGTTCCGCAGGAACCTCAAGGCTCTTTGTTGCGTCGAAGTGCTGAAACTCGAAAGGCCCAGCATCCGCCCACAGCACTGTCCTGCTGTCGGGCTCTTGTACGCCGAACAGTTTGCCATCGAGATAGATGACAGCCATTTCCTCAGGCCCGGTCCGCAACTCGACAAGATGCCGGGATGCCAGGTCGCCACGCTCGCGGAACAACGCTTTATCGTACTCGGACACGAAATAGGGCCATGTCAGGCTATGCACTTCCGTGTCGATTCGGTCCACACCGGTCCAGTAACGATGCCTGCCTGGCAACAAAATGGTCTCGAACCGTCCGTTGCGGGTCATCAGTACGCGCTCTGTCTCAGGCACGACAATCGTCTGCCAGAGCAGGTAGTTTCTATTCTGTGTCATCATGACTCTCCTTCCAGGCACGTCAGCGTCGCTATCGCATTGCTGTGGCTTTCCTTTCTTTCAAGCTTCAAAAACCATTGTGACCCCCTGGCATGAAACCAGAACACAGCCGGCCGCGGGTACCGGTTTGCCGGATCGGGCACCAAGAGCGAAACGATATCCGGCAACCGCAGCTCAGAACCCACAGGCCCAAAAGCTCCAGTCGTCAGGCTACCGGCTGGCCCAAGAGCGCAATCCCGGCAAGCACTCCGGTACACTGGCCACCGTCTGCGTGGCCGCGGATTGATCCTTCCCGCTCCAGTAAGACTGAAGCAGGTTGGACGGCACCGCTGCCCGGCTCACGCCAGGGAGCCGGTCTTTAAGGGCGTGCGCCCCTTGCGTGACGTGGCAAATCACGTATCGCGGGATGGGAGGAATCGAACCTCCTACCGACAGGTTCTAAGCCTGTTGCTCTACCCAATGAGCTACATCGTTTTGGTGACAGACAATTTATGGGAATCGAACCCAAACGGCCCTCTCCGGCCTCCGCCTCCAGCGGCTTCGCCTATCACCACCCGGTCAGCGTTGCTTCCGGCCCATGTACACACCAGCCCAAAGGACCGTGCGCCATCGAAGTACTATGAACTTCTTGCCGAACAGGGCTCGGACAACATCTGTCCGGGGCCGAGCTGATTACATGAATTCATTGTGCATTGCAACACAAAACTCAAATGTTATGGAAGATTTATTTCGCAAGATCGACAAAATACATCCTGAAAGGCCAAACACGCCTCAAGTTCATCCCCCGCCAAACTACATAAAATTGCAATCAATTTTCCAACCAAATTTTGAGATTTTGACGGCAAAATTGCCGTATGCCGAGATAAACTCATATCTAGAAGGTGATACCTTGGCGACCGGGGTAAAATTGAAAAAGTTCTTCTGCTGCCCTCGCGGCGGCGTTGCAGTGACGTTCGGACTGACCGGACCGGCCCTTGCCATGCTCGCTGGGCTGGCCATCGATTATGCGATGATGACCGGTCACCGCGCGAACTTGCAATCCATGGCCGACGCCGCTGCCGTTGCGGCAGCGCGTGAAATCCCAATTGCCAATCTGAACCCTGCCATCATCGAGTCAGTTGCAGACACTTTTGTCAAAACGAACTCAGAAGGCCTGACCGGACTGTCCGCAAAGACAACCGTGGTCGGCAAGTTTTCCGGCGTCGTGGTGGATCTGCAGCTCAAGTGGACACCCTTCTTTGCCCACCTGTTCTCCAACAAGGTAACGCCGATCAATGTGACCGCCGAAGCGGTCATAGCAAGTTCCGCCAACATTTGTGTGTTGGGGTTGAACGAAATCGACTCCAAAGCCATACATCTGGATCACGACGCGGTTTTGACCGGCAAAAACTGTGCGGTCTATGCAAATTCTACCAAGAGCGACGGGATTCGCGTCGATGCAAACGGGCTTATCTCAGCTTCCCTGATTTGCTCTGCTGGTGGCACCTCAGGTGGCAACAAGGCTTATGCGCCGTCGCCAACCACCGATTGCCCGAAAATGGACGATCCGATGGCCAGCAGGCCAGAGCCCGGATCAGCCGGCTGCAATTTCAACAACACGGAAATCAAGGACGAAGTGCGAACACTGTCCCCGGGCGTTTATTGCAATGGAATCAAGATAGCCGGCAACGCGGATGTCACATTCTCCCCTGGCATCTACGTTATAAAGGACAAAAAGCTCGAAGTTCAGGACGAAGCGAAAGTCTCCGGTTCCGGCGTCGGGTTTTACCTGGCGGACGACAACGTGATATTCGAATTCACCGAAAACACGTCTATCGACCTAACCGCGCCCGTTGATGGTGCAATGGCGGGAATACTGTTCTTTGAAAGCCGGTCGGTCAGCCAGGGACGCAAACACCGCATCAGCAGCAACAATGCGCACACTTTGCTGGGCACCTTCTACCTTCCTCGCGGCATCTTGCTGGTCGATTCAAAGTCTCCCGTGGCCGGCAACTCCGCATTCACGATAATCGTCGCATCAGATATCCACCTGCTGGAACAGCCCAACCTGATCCTCAATGCGAATTATTCCGACACGGACGTCCCGGCCCCGGCCGGGCTGACCGGCGGCCGGGTAGCCCTTGTGAAATAGCCGTTTCTTCGGCTGTGAAGGCTGATACGCCCGCACCGCATCGTAACGGGCAAGCCACTTGACACGGCATCCGGCCTGGTCCAAGTCGTCTAGAGCTTATCATTCAGCATATTCCTACTCGAAGGACTCTCAGTGGCCGACACGCACCGCGGCACACACCTGCCTGTCGCCGGGTTTTTTCTGCTGGCCGGCGTGACATTGTTCTGGGGCGCCAACTGGCCCGGCATGAAGATTGCGCTTGCCGAAGTGCCGGTATGGTGGTTCCGGTCGATGTGCCTGACCGCCGGAGGCGGCGGCCTTTTGATCATTGCAGCGATGTCAGGGACCTCGCTGAAAGTACCGGCCCACCAGATCCCGCTCCTGCTTCTGTGCGCAGTTTTCAACATCATGGGCTGGCACCTGTTTTCAGCATACGGTGTGCAGATTATGCCGGCAGGCCGCGCATCCATCATTGCGTTCACCATGCCGGTCTGGGCCGCCCTGCTAGGGTCAATGCTGATCGGCGAGCCTCTGACCCGCGCCAAACTGATCGGCCTGACATTGGGCATTGCCAGTCTTGCCGTACTCATTGGCGAAGACCTCTTGATCCTGAATGCTGCACCCCTGGGCGCAGTCTTCATGCTGATGGCGGCAATCAGCTGGGCCATCGGCACCGTCTTGTTCAAGAAGTTCGACTGGCAGACACCCGTATCCGCCAATATCGGCTGGCAACTGCTGGCCGCCGCAGTGCCCATCACCATTGTTGCGGTTCTGACAGAGCCGGTCCCGGACCTCACCGAACTGTCCAGGCCGGCAATCATCGCTTTGGCATATCTGTTTGTGTTTCCGATGATTTTCTGCCAGTGGGCCTATTTTAAGACGGTCAGATTGTTTCCCGCTTCCATCGCGGCGATCGGCACCATGGCAGTCCCGATCGTCGGTGTTTATTCAAGCGCACTGATCCTGGGCGAGCCTGTCGGCGCCAGTGAATTCATCTCCCTGCTTCTCATATGCAGTGCCTTGTTTTGCGTGCTGATCTGGCCGGCGCTGGACAAGCGCAAGACCGCGTGAGATCCGGCGATGTTCACACTCTACACGGCCAGGAAGACAGGCGGTTTCGCACCTCATGCCATACTTGAGGAAGCTGGAGCGACCTACACGCTGGAAAACGTGGACCTGCAGGCCGGCGAGCACCTCACCAGCGCCTTCAGGGCCCTCAACCCGCTGGCGCAAGTGCCGGTCCTTATACGTCCCGATGGTGCGCTGATGACGGAATCCGCAGCCATGGTGATCTGGCTTGCCGATACATTCCCCCAGTGCGGCCTCGCCCCACGGCAGCAAGATCCGGCGCGGGCAGATTATCTGCATTGGATGACCTTCATGGCCGTGAACCTGTATGGCGCGGGACTGCGTGTCTATCATGCCAACGTCTATCCATCCGCCGTCAAGGCACACCCAGGCCTGCGTGACTTGGCCCGGCAGGAAATCGACAGCTACCTTAGCATTATCGAGCGCCGATTGTCTGAAACACCCTTTCTGGCAGGCGAACAACCGTCTGCGGCCGACATATATCTGTTGATGCTTGCCAGCTGGCATCCCGCGCAGGCTGAGCTGCAGCCGCAGTGCCCGCGCATCTCGGCGGTCTGCACTCAAATCAGGCAGCGCCCGGCCGTCAAACACATCAACGAGTGGCACAAGCTCTGGTAAAAGCGGTCACGCTGCACGTGCCCGTCTTTCCGGCTTTTGCGCATGCCAGAGGGAAACGGTGAGCTTGTGGTCATCGTGGCCCTGGTCTGTCTCAAGCTTGCGCTGTTCCTTCAAATCCAGACCGGCGCGTTCCAGCCAGATCGACACCGCTTCATCAGACAGCCCGAGCCTGCGGTGCGCATGCTCCTCACGCAGGAATTCCAGGTCATGCGGGCTGAAATCAACTATCAACAGCCGCCCGGAAGGCTTCAAGACACGTGCGGCTTCTTCCAATGCACGACCCGGATCATCAAGAAAGTGCAACACCTGATGCACCGTGATCAGATCTGAAACTTCATCACGATAGGGCAGCGAATAAATATCGCCCTGGCGCACCTGTGTGTTTTTCAAGCCGGCCGCCTCCACCCGGGCGCGTGCAATGGACAGCATCGCAAGACTTGTGTCGAGGCCGGCCGCCTGCTCCGCCCGGCCGGCGAGCAACGCCAAAATCCGGCCGGTACCTGTCCCAAGGTCGAGGTAGAATGCAGGCTTCGCATCGCCGGCCATTTCCATCATGGCTGTTTCGACCTTGCTTTCCGACACATGTAACGAACGGATCTTGTCCCAATTGACGGCATTGGCGGTGAAATAAGCGTCCGCCGCCTGCTTGCGCGCGTCTATGACCTGCCTGAGCCGCGACAGATCGCTACGCAGCACCGGGTCATCCCGGTCCAACAACTTGGCAATCATCGCACCGAGCGCGCCGGCATCGCCATCGGCGCGCAGGCGAAACAGCACCCAGCTTCCTTCCTTGAAGCGCTCAAGCAGTCCAGCATCGCTCATCAGCTTAAGATGCCGGCTGACGCGGGGTTGGCTCTGGCCAAGAATCTGCGTCAGTTCGGTAACATTGAATTCACCGAACGACAGTATAAACAACAGTCTCAACCTGCTGCTTTCACCAGCCGCGCGCAATCCCGACAACAATTGATGCATTTATGCTCGCAGCCCCACGGAACGATTTTGACATTTTCCCGACATTCCAAGTATTGCAACATCTGCCCTCGTGGCAAGAGGATGATCCAATTCAGGGCCCCACCACACCTCCCGCGACGGGTTGAGCGGGGATCGCGCGTCTGTCAGATGTCGCCGTCAAACAACACATCATGCTCCAAATGAACCGGATGTGACGAAAAATCTCTGTTAATCAAAATTGCGTCACACTCATGCGCTGAATCCACACTAACGCCCCCATCAAGTCGCAATCGAGACACATGACAAGGACATGCAATGGTGACTTCCACTCCTAACAAGGCCATCACCCGGCGGATTGCGCTGATGGCGCTATTGGCAACGTCGTTGACCTCCATTGCCGGCATCGGACCTGCTGAAGCCTTAAGCGGGCCGGAGAAATATGTGACCCGCATTGCCGATGACGTCATGTCCCTGGCCCGCAGTTCCACGCGCGGCGGAGCTTTGAAATCTCGCTTCACCAACCTGTTGTCACGCCATTCGGACATTCGCACCATCGCGCGGTTTTCTCTCGGAAAATACCGCAAGAAACTGCCCGCAGCGCGTCGCAGCGAGTACTACAAACTTGTGCTGGACTACGTGGCCGGCTTGTTTGTGTACTATATCGACGATTTTTCCGGCACCGCACTGGCCATCAAATCTTCATCGGTTAGAGGCAAATGGGTGACCATCAACAGTGAAATCCGCTATTCCGGAGCCCGCCCCACCCCTGTCGTCTGGCGTGTGCGCTCCAGCGGCAGCAGACACCGTGTAGCAGACGTCAATATCCGCGGCATCTGGATGAGCATCCGCATGCGCGATCAATTCGTCCAGTTGCTCAATAGGAGCGGCGGCGACATGGACGCCTTGTTTGCCTATCTGCGCACCGCCTGAACCGTGCGTGTAATAGTGCGGTTGAAGCTGTTGTGATGAGCCAGGCGTTGACGATACGGGGGGTTGACCGGTAGAAATCAGCGCTTGCGGAAGATCTGTTGGGAACTGATTCGTGAACAATCACACGTTTAAGAGTTTTGTGTGTGCGCTGGCGGCCCTGGGAATGTTGCTGATAACCGGGCCGGGTTCGGCAACTGCTGCTGAAAAAGCCCACCCCGCCGTGCGATATATGCAGCTGGCCGCCAGAGACCTCATGGCCGCTCAACGGCGCGGAACCATATCCAGTTTTGCAGCCGTGATTCACAAGCGCGCCGACGTTCCCTCGATCGCCATATACTCCCTGGGCCGCTACCGCTCGGATCTGCAGCGTTCCAAACGCAGCCTGTACTACCGTGGCGTCCGGCGCTTCATGTCGCGTTACTTCGCCGACCAATCCCGCAAGTACCAGGTCGTGGCCGCAAGCGTTGATCCGGCCGTTCGTCCACGCGGCAAGGATGTGCTTGTCAACTCTAGGGTCAAACTTGCAACCGGTTCGGAATATTCTGTCGTCTGGCAGCTCGCCAAACGCCGCGGTTCTTACCGGATCGTCGACGTCAAAGTGCTCGGATTCTCGCTAACCTACCTGCAGCGCGGCATCTTCCAAACATACCTGAAAAAGCGCGATGGCAATGTCAATGCGCTGGTCGCCGCCCTGAACCGCTGATCGCTGCGGCTCAATTCCGTTTCTTGAACTGCGCCCGCACGGCCTTGAAGTCGTCTGACATCCAGGCAACCAGTTGCTGGTCCTTGTCCATGGCGCTGATACCTGTGTCCTCAAGGTGCGCGGCCGCATTGATCTGCCGCTTGATCATCCTGACGGCGGTCGCGGGATAAGACGCAATGCGACCGGCCAGCGCCAATGCATCGCGCAAAGCCTGGCCGTCTTCGGCGATCTGATCGACGAAGCCGAGTTTCATGGCATCGTCGCTATACCATTCTTCGCCCGCCAGCAGCACACGCCTTGTCGCCTGAACTCCAACCAGACGGACCAGTCTGGGAACCGAGTGCCAGCCCATATTGTGGGCAACCTTGACTTCCGGCGCGCCGAACCGTGCCGACGCTGAAGCAACACGGAAATCCATCATGGCGGCAAGCGCCAGTCCGCCCGCCAGACATGGCCCCTCGATAGCGCAGATCGTGACCGGCTCCATGGACGCCCACGCCCGCGCCAGACGTGGCCCATGCTCGGCCAGCATCAAGCGCTCGTTCAACGTCATTTCATCCAGACGGTCGAAGGCCGGATCCCGCAAGTCCATCCCGGCGGAGAATATCCGGTCCGTTCCCGTCAGAACCACCGCAACCACCGACGCGTCACGCTCAAAGCTGCGCGCGGCTTCAGCCAACTCGTCCATGATGGCGAAGGACATGGCATTGGCCTGCCCGCCCCGGTCAAGCCGGACAATGGCGATGTTGTCCCGTCGTTCAATGGAAACCGCTTTCGGCTGGCTCATGTCCACACTCCCGGCAAAGACACGGTGGGCTCCGTGGCGCTCGCGAGCACCACATTACACTCGCCATCACAATAGGTCTCAATAAGCCGGACCGCATCCTCGACCGCCGCGTCAAGTTGCCTCCAACCGTTGGATTGAACCGTCAATACCGCGCGAACTGTATCGGTAGTGACCGGAGAGCGGTGATCCTGATACCAGTTCCACCGGCGGCACAGGACCTTGGCTTCATCCGTGTAGACCACCTCGCCTACCTTCGGCGGGTCTTCACCCTCCTCCGCGCGGCCCAGCGGTATGAAACTGTCCTGCGGGCGGGCATAGCGGAAGAAGAGATCGCCTTCGATCTTGTCAAGGTCATCGGCGCCCAGTGGAAAAACATGTGAAATGGACACGGCGTTATAGGCATCCACAAACGCGTTGATCCACGGCAAAGAACGGTCCGCCAACATGTTCTTTACAAGGCGCTCCACCGAGCACCGATAAGAGGTTTTCTTGATGCCAAACTGCCGGTAGGCCTGCCGCCAAACGGCAATGCCGGGTATGCCCGACAATTCGTAACCTGCCCAGTCTGCCCGGCATTGCGCCTCACGCTCCGCAATCATGGCCACCAATCCGGCCGGCCGTTCCTGCGGGATGGCAAGGTTGCGCGCAACGATAACCGCCACTTTGAAGTCTGGAAAGTCTCTGCAGATATCGGATATATCAAGTCTCACCTCGAACCCCTTATCTTGCCGCGCTTGCCGGATGCTCTTGCGCAATCAACCCATTATCACCGCATCAACAGATCGGCCACAATATGAACGCCTATGACCAACGACCCGGGGAGATAGCAGCGCAACAGGACCCCGCCGACATGCAGCCTGACGCCGGTATCGTCTTCATTGGGCGCGTACGCACACCCTGGAAAACCCGCGACCAGTGCCCGAAGAATATTCGTATTGCACGTGAGCGCGGCAAGGCAGCTTCGCTGGAAATCGATGAACCCTGGCGTTCCGGTCTGCAAGGGTTAGAGCCGGGAGCCCCGATTGTCGTGCTTTATTGGATGCACGAGGCACGCCGCGACCTCATTGTCCAGGCACCGCGCCATACCACCGAACCAAGAGGCGCGTTTGCATTGCGCTCGCCTGTCAGGCCAAACCCAGTTGCGCTCTCGGCAGTCAAACTGGTGAACATCGATCCGGCATCCGGAATATTGCACATCGATGCCATTGACTGCCTCGATGGAACGCCGCTGATAGACGTGAAACCCTGGATCGCAACTATCGATGACCCAGGTAGCGGTGCTCCGTGAACAGCACGAGAATGCAATGGCCTATGACCTGATATTGCGTGGCGGCAGGGTAATCGACCCTTCGCAGGACCTTGATGAGGAAGCCGCGATCGCCTTTTCAAACGGCAAGGTCGCGGCCATCGCACCCGAACTGGAGGCCGGACCAACCACCGAGATACGTGATGTTGCCGGCCGGATCGTCTGTCCCGGACTGATCGACCTGCACACTCACGTTTACTGGGGCGGAACGTCACTCGGCATCGACGCGGAAGAATTCTGCCGCACCAGCGGTGTCACGACTGCGATTGACACCGGATCGGCGGGACCGGGCAATTTCGCAGGCTTCAGAAAACACGTCATCGAACCCAGCCAAGTGCGCATCCTGGCCTTTCTGCATGTGTCCTTTGCCGGAATCTTCGGGTTCGACTGGAACGTCCATGTCGGCGAGAGCGAAGACGTTCGCATGATGGCCCCGGCAGAAGCCGTAGAGGTGGCCGAGGCGAACCGGGATCTCATTGTCGGCATCAAAGTCCGGGTCGGCCGCCACGCATCCGGCTCGCTTGGGATTACACCGCTTGAATTTGCCCGTCAGGTAGCCGACGAAACAGGCCTGCCGCTCATGGCACATATCGACGAACCGCCGCCGTCCTACGAGGAAGTGCTCGAACGGCTTGGGCCGGGAGATATCCTGACACACTGCTTTCGCCCGTTTCCCAACTCACCAGCAACCGTTCAGGGCACGGTGAAGCCGGCGGTGCGCGATGCAAGACAGCGCGGCGTGCTATTCGACATCGGCCATGGCATGGGATCGTTTTCCTTCAAAACCGCCCGCGCCATGCTGGCCAACGGCTTCGAACCCGATACCATTTCCTCAGACGTCCACAAACTGTGCATCAATGGACCGGCCTTCGACCAGGTAACCACAATGTCGAAGATGCTTTGCCTTGGAATGACACTGAACGACGTCATCAAGGCATCCACACAGAACGCCGCAAACGCCCTGAAAAGGCTGGAACTTGGCACCTTCAAACCGGGAGCTCCTGGAGATGCCACCATCCTGAGCGTTGACGATGGGACATTCGACTATTTGGATGTCACCGGCGAGCACCTGACCGGCGACAGGCGCATCACATCGCAAGGGGTCGTTTTGGCCGGCAAATGGTGGCATCCGGCGTGATATCCTTTGCCGCTGCAGTGTTCTTCATGCTGATAACACCGGGACCCGGCGTGCTATCCACCGCCGGGATCGGATCGGGTTTTGGATTCCGCGCCGGCATGCCCTATCTGACCGGGCTTGTCGTCGGTGCCCAGATTGTCGGTCTCGCCGTCGCAACCGGCCTGGCCGCGGCAGTGTTTGCGGTACCATATGTTCGTGAAGTTCTTCTGATCGCATCGGCCGCCTACCTTGTCTATCTCGCTATACGCATCGCGGCGTCAGGGTCTAAAGTTGCGTTCGTTGCCGCCACACGGGCGCCCGGCTTCATGAACGGCGTCGCCTTGCAGGCGATCAACCCCAAGGCCTATGCGGTCAATACAACGCTGTTTTCAGGATTTGCCTTCTGGCCGGACAGTATCGTGGTGGAATGTGCGATCAAGTTCGTAATCATCGTCGTGCTGTCATTTCCAATCCACATGGTTTGGCTCTATGCCGGAGCGAAGCTCAAGCAAATGGCATTGTCGGCATGGATGAACCGGCTCATCAACATCTTGATGGCCATCGCCATGCTGGCGGTGGTGGCCATGGCTTTTCTGTTTTAAGGCACTACGCACCGGGAGGCCCCGGTCCCCGCGCGATCAGTTCTTCATACTCTCAACGAACTGTTTTGCTGCGCGGCGGATCTCATACCAGCGTGGATCCTCTATGACCTCCTCAGCCTGCGCGAACTCACCACGTACCGGTTCAAAGAACTCGTCCAGCAGGCGGCAAAGCCTCTGACCTGCCCGCCTTTGATCCAGAGTAAGCAGATTGGCTGGCATTTCGACAAATTCATCGAACAAGGCCACATCGAACAGCGCCGCATAGTCCTGTTCCGGAGAACTCATCTCCGGGCCTTCATAGAACCATGCCCGGCGCTGAAAGGCCTCGTCAGCCAGCAGCACAACATGCTCCAGGACGCGCACACGCCAAGCCTCCAGCGTCAACACACTGCGGCCATATTGCCCGCTGTCTGTCACGTCAGCATCAAACCTCAATCGGCGGATGGCGGGCAGATACGCCCACCAGGACCGGTTAAATTCCGCCGAAGGAAAGCTTATGCGCTAATCACTCTGCCATCAATCACGACCGCTCAAGATTTGCGCTATCTGGAAAACTGCTTGTACTTGATCCGCTTCGGCATCACGGCATCCTCGCCCAGCCGCCTCTTTTTGTCTTCCTCGTAATCTTCGAAGTTACCCTCGAACCACTCGACATGGCTATCACCCTCAAATGCCAGAATATGGGTGGCCAGCCGGTCAAGGAACATCCGGTCGTGGCTGATGATCACCGCACAGCCGGCAAACTCCTCTAACGCCTCTTCCAGCGCTGCGAGCGTTTCAGTATCCAGGTCATTTGTCGGCTCGTCGAGCAACAGTACGTTAGCACCTGATTTCAGCATCTTGGCCAGATGCACGCGATTGCGCTGCCCACCGGACAGAGAACCGACCTTTTGCTGTTGATCGCCACCACGGAAGTTGAAGGCAGACGTGTAAGCCCTTGAATTCACCTCACGTTTCCCAAGGTGGATGATATCGTTACCACCCGATATCTCCTCCCACACCGACCGATTGCCATCCAGCGCATCGCGCGATTGGTCGACATATCCCAAATGCACGGTCTCACCCAGCCTGATATCCCCGCTGTCCGGCTGCTCCTGTCCCGTCAGCATCCGGAACAACGTGGTCTTACCGGCGCCGTTTGCACCGATCACGCCAACGATACCGCCCGCCGGCAGCTTGAAGGACAAGGCATCGATCAGCAGCTTGTCGCCAAAGGCCTTCTTGAGGCCGTCAACTTCGATCACCACGGACCCAAGCCGTTCACCCGGTGGAATGACAATCTGCGCTGATGACGATTTCATGCGCTCTTCATTGGTTCGCACCAACTCGTCATAAGCCTTGATCCGCGCCTTCGACTTGGCCTGCCGGGCGCGCGGTGAGGCCGCGATCCATTCGCGCTCGCGGTCCAGCACCCGTTGCCGCGCTGCGTCCTCCCGGGCCTCCTGCTTGAACCGTTTGGATTTCTGCTCCAGATAGGCCGAGTAGTTGCCTTCGTAGGGTATGCCCCTGCCCCGATCCAGCTCGAGGATCCAGCCGGTGACATTGTCAAGGAAGTACCGGTCATGGGTGACGATCAGGATCGCCCCGGGATACTCACGCAAGTGATGCTCAAGCCAGTTGACCGATTCCGCATCGAGATGATTGGTCGGCTCATCAAGCAGGATAAGGTCGGGTTTGGACAGCAAAAGTTTGGTTAGCGCCACGCGGCGGCGTTCGCCACCCGACAGCTTCGAGACGTCAGCATCGCCGGGCGGGCAGCGCAAGGCATCCATCGCCTGTTCGACCTGGGCATCAAGGTCCCACAGGTTTTGACTGTCGATCAGGTCCTGCAGCCTGGCACCCTCTTCCGCTGTTTCATCGCTGTAATTCATCATCAGTTCGTTGTAGCGGTCAAGAATGGCCTGCTTTTCGGCAACGCCCTCCATGACATTGCCGAGCACGTCCTTGCTCTCGTCCAACTCCGGCTCCTGGGGCAGGTACCCCACCGTGGCCCCGTCTGCCAGCCAGGCTTCGCCGGAAAACTCCTTGTCGAGCCCTGCCATAATCCGCAACAGGGTCGACTTGCCCGCGCCGTTGGGGCCGAGCACGCCGATTTTGGCGTCGGGATAGAAGGACAGGTTGATGTTCTCAAGGACCTTTTTGCCGCCCGAATAGGTCTTGGACAGGCCGTGCATGTGATAGATGAATTGCCGCGCCATCCGGCGAGTTCCTTCCAGTTAAACAGTCGGGAAATGTGCTGCCCGGCTTTTAACCAAACCAAATGCCAATCGCAACGGATTGCAGCACATGGCTTTTGCCTTTCTGAAACGGAGGCATTCCAAGCTGCCATTATGGGCTAAGGTGAGAACGGACGATCTGGCGGTCAATAGATCCGCCCGGTGGCTGTGAGCAAGGGTGCCGGAATTGCAGGATGTGATCATGGAGGGAAGCGGTGAACCCGTCGTTCTGGTGCACAGCAGCGCCAGCTCAAGCCGGCAGTGGCGTGGCCTTGTCGAAGCGGTGGCCGGGCAATACCGGGTCATCGCCCCGAACCTGTGCGGCTACGGCAATGAGAGTCCTGAGGCCGAATCGCTAGGCCATGAGGATGACCGGCATCGGATACGCCAGCATGTTGCAGATGCCGGCGGTCCCGTGCACCTCATCGGTCACTCGTATGGCGGCTTGCTGTCTATCCGTACTGCCCTCGAACAGCCAGACGCAATACGCTCCCTGACGCTGATCGAGCCGGTGTGCTTTCATTTGCTGGAGCAGTCCGGCGACAAACAGGCATTCGCGGAAATACGGGACGTTCGCGACCGGCAAGTCGCGCTTTCAAGGGCCGGAGACGACACCGCAGCGGCAAAGGGATTCGTATCTTACTGGATGGGCCCGGATGCATGGGACGCCATGCCGGCAGAGCGCCAGAAAGCCGTGGCTGATACCATGCCGAAAGTCGCCAATGAATGGCCCGGTGCTTTTGGACATACGACCCGGCTGGAAGACTATGACGATTTCAAGTGGCCAGTGCTTCTGGTTCACGCAGCCGATACGACACGGGCAGCACATGCCGTCATGGATCTGATCGCAAGCCGGCTGCCACATGCCACGCGTGCCGAGATAGCAGCGGGCGGGCATATGTCACCTGTAACGAACCCAAAACCCGTCATCGGCCACATCGTGTCGTTTCTGAGCGGTCTGTGAGGACGTCACTCACAATTCGATGATATCGCCCGCACCATATTTCGGTGTCCCAAAAGTCTGGTGGAACTTCGCCAGGGAGACAAAATCAACACAGTGCATTTTGTAGCGCGTTAGTTGTTGTCGCCCTCACCGGTCTTTGGCCGCTTGCGAAAGCACGCCCGGGCAACCAGCCCACCGATCACGGCAGGCAAAACACCGATAATCAGCATCGCATCGAAGTTAATGAACGCATATTGGTAACCGGAAAACCAGTCCACAATGCCCATTCCGAAAATGATCAGCGAACATCCGCCGGCGAACACGGCGACGAGCGACGCGAAAATCCCGACAATGACCCGAAGAACGCCCATTGCGGCCGCTCCCTTTCGTTCATCTTTTGTGATGCCAGGCAAAATAGGTCAGTAATGCGCCGGCAACCAGTGGCACACCACCCCAGAGCAGCCACCATAAGACCATTGCGGCATTCGCGGAATAAGCCGATCCAAGCATGACAATTCCACACCCACCGCCAAATAACACCAGCATAACCCCCATGATGATGCCAATGACACGTATCATGATACAAGCCCCCGCCTGATGTCATCGATCCGCCCATCCCGATAAAACAGGTTATACGTATCGAACGGAATGATCTGCCCCGCGGGTGTCAGAAAATGGATACAAGACCGCTTCACCCGGCTCAGACAGAAATTGTAGGCATCCAGAAACTCCACGATGGCGATGCGGAAGATATGTTCGTAGCCGAGCTGTTCAGGCATCTGAACGTCCGGCAGACAGCACAGCAGGGCTTCCAACCGTTCAGGCGTACAGTCCGGTGTCGTCGACAGGGAGAAGAACTCGAAGATCCGCCGCTGCAACTCCGGGTACTTCTCGAAGGTAATGGCATTGGGCGCTTCGGCCACGATGACATCTTGCGGGATGAACGAGGTAATCGGCGCAATCCTGTTGCCTGACCGCAAGGCATAACCAATCGCAATCGACTCCGGATTGCACGGCAGGGGAATGATGTCGGCAGCATCGAAAGGCGCCGAACTCTTAGCAATCGAGGTCCGAATATCCGACAGCACCATACGGTCGCGCTTGGCGTCGAACCCGTCGTTGCGGCCGGCGTCCTGGATCGGCTGGAACGTCACACCACGCACGCAGCTCCATTGCAGCGCATGCTCGATGATCTCGCCCGTCTCGTCGTCATTGATCCCGCGCTTCATGACGCAAACCAGCGTGGTCGAAAGTTCCTCCCGCTCCAGTGCCTCCAGAGCCTGGTACCGGATGCGCGTCAGATCGGCACCGCGCAGGGTCTTCAGTGCCGAAGGTTTGAGCGAGTCGAACTGCAGATAGACTTCAAAACCCGGTTTGAATTCCGCAAGCGCCTTGACGAAGTCGGCATCCTGCGCAATGCGCAATCCGTTCGTATTGAGCATGATGTGCCGGATCGGCCTGGCTTTTGCCATCCGTATGATGTCGAGAATGTCGGGGTGCAATGTCGGCTCGCCGCCAGAGATCTGCAGCAGGTCCGGCTCGCCCTCACTTTCCACCAGCGCATCGAGCATACGGGCAATCTCGTCAAGGCTCTTGTGGGCCTTGCGCCGCGGGCTTGAGTCCGCAAAGCACACAGGGCAGGTCAGATTGCACTCATCGTTGACATCAAGCAGCGCCAGACAGGAATGCTGCTCGTGGTCCGGACACAATCCGCAATCATAAGGGCAGCCGTAGTTGGTCGCCGTCTGTGCGGTGAGTGGCCGGTCACCTGGCTTCAGATAGTCCTGACAGAGCCGGTAATAGGCCGCATCCGATGAGACAAGCGTACGCTGCACGCCGTGTTCGCGGCAGCGCTTAAGGTAGTAAACAGCATTGTCTTCGACGATGATCTTGGCCGGCACCAGCGCATGACAGGTCTCGCACAGCGACGTCGTCTGTCCGTAAAATATGTAAGGCGCCGCCTTACGCAGTGGAACGTTCATTCTGGCCTCCCCGCATCATCGCCACGGCGTACACAATAAGCCCGAGACACAAAAAATGAAAGATGTTCAATTCCAAAAATACCGTTCCGTAGGGTTTCAGAAATTCCCAGATAAACCGTTGTCCCGCATACCACAAAACCAGGAGATAAAACCCATTTCGCATGAACATCGGCTGGCGGCGCGCGATCATGACCAATGCGGCGATGAGAAATGCCGTCATGGCGAAGGACTCGTAGAGCTGAACCGGATGGCGCAAGAGGCCGTCACCAAAATCATGGCCCCAGGGCAGCGACGTCTCCACCCCATGCGTCTGATCCTCCAGACCTGAGAGGAAACAGCCCCACCGCCCAACCATCACCGAGCAGGCAAAGGCCGGAACAAAAATCAGGCCGGTTGAACCTTTTATCCCTTTGATTTTTTTGAATATTTCCACAAAAGCAATAGCGCCGGCCAGAGCGCCGAGAATGGAGCGCCCGATACCCGGCGCACCAGTTAGCCACAGATTGAGCGCGCCGAAGAAATAGCCGCCGGTAATGGCACCTGCGATCAGGGCCACTGCATATCCAGCCCCGGACGTCTCCAGCACTGAAGGCGCATCATCCTTGAGCCACCGCAGATAAACGACGGTGGTCAACGCGAATGACGCCGTGGCGGCCAGCAGATCGAAGATAGAATGAATGTGCATCATTGAAACAAAACCCAATTAGTCTCTCAGAATATCGATCATGAAAATCCGACTCGCACATCACCTGCACTTCACACTTGCAATAGCGTCACGGACATCACTGCACAAAAATGATGATTGAAATTGCAATTGGTTGGTTTGCGGGTAAGCAATAAAATAGTCGCAAATATCAGAGAGCGAAGGGCCACGTTGTGAGTTACCTTGCTGATTTCGCCGTTCCGACGTTCATAACAATGGGTCTTATGGCCGTAATTGGATGGCTTTCGCGGAAATACATTGGTCAATTCCTTACTTCCTCGGCGAGGCACATATTCGATGAAAGATTGGAGCGACTAAAATCAGACCTAACATCAGAACGTGAGACGGCTTTAGCCCTACTGAGCGCTAGCTTCAATGAAAAGATTGAGGTGCAGCGCGCCGCTTTGGCAACATATGCCAGCGGTCAAGAAAAGCTCCATGAACGCCGTCTCGACGCTTGCGAACGAGTTTGGCAGGACTTTCTAAAAGTTCGCCAAGTAGCCCCAGAAGTGCTTTTGCACGCTGATATCTTAAAGCCTGAAGAACTGCGCAATCACCTTTCGATTAGCGAAGACACGACGTCCGTTGATGACAAGATGGTGAATGTTATATCCAAATTGGACCAGGAAATTGAAACGGCACGACTCTACATTGGTGATTACGTTTGGGCACTATACAACGCTTACCGAGCCATAAATATTCGAACAGCCTACATTTTGCGAAATTTTCATTTGGATAGTGAATTAAACGATTGGCGCAATGATGAAATCATCCAAAAACTAATAGAAAATACATTAAGTAATAACGAAATGGATAAATTAGAGAAAATGACAGTCAATAGATTGACATATATAAATAAATCAATAGAAAGAAAAATACTTCTTGGCATGAGTTCAATAATTTCTGGAGAAAAAACAAGTGCTGATTTTCTGGAGCAAGCTGGTAGAATTTCCGAAATTGTCGATTCTTTCTCGATAAATAGAAAGCGGAATGCAGAGGTCAAGTGATTAGAAAATCAGAATATATGTAAACACCAAAGTCTTGGAAATCCATTGGGCACACCAGAAGGCCAGCAGATCGAAGATGGTATGGATGTGCATCTACAAGCCTGGCCGGCAAAGCGCACCGCCCGGAAATTGTTCGGACCGCAGTCACCCGGCATTCTCGAAACCGGGTTTCCTGCCGAAAACTCCAAGCTGTGTGACTTGACCAGCAAAGCCGGGAGCGCCGGCTGCTTGAGGATCAGATGATCAACTCTGGTTGAGATCTTGCCCTATCAGGACTGCCCGCCGCCGGCCGCCAGGACGCGGTCCTGCGCATCGAGCTCAATCGCGCCTTCGCCTTTGAGCGTTTGCTCGATGACGCGCTGCAGTTCCTCGCGCTGATACGGCTTGGAGATCAGGTTGTCCTTCAGTCGCGGCTCTTCTTGATGCACCATGGCACCTTTCGGATAACCCGATGCGTGAACAACCTTAAGATCCGGCCGGATCTGCTCGGCCGCCTGACTGAGATCGAATCCGTTCATGCCGCCTGGCATAACGACATCGGTGAACAGCAAATCGACATCCGGGTGATCCTGCAGGACCTGCAACGCCTCCACGGCATCGCCGGCCTGTACAACCTCGTAGCCGAATTCCTCAAGAAATTCGACGGCGACGTCCCGCACGTTTTCCTGATCTTCGACAACCAGGATCTTGCCCTTGCGCTCTTCCTTCTGCTTGGACTTTCCGGTCCCTTCAGCAGCCAGCTCGCCATCGGCAAACTTGCGCGGCAAATAGAGCTTGATGGACGTACCGCGCCCTTCCTCGCTGTAGACCTTCACATGCCCGCCGGATTGCTTGATATATCCGAAAACCATAGAAAGCCCGAGACCTGTTCCCTTGCCCACTTCCTTTGTCGTGAAGAACGGCTGGAATACTTTGTGAAGCAGATGTTTGGGGATACCGGATCCGGTATCCGACACAGCGATCATCAGATAGTGGCCAGGCGTGACCTCTTCATGATCACGGGCATAGTCTGCGTCGAGATACTCAGAAGATGTCTCGATGGTAAGCCGCCCACCCTTCGTCATTGCATCGCGTGCGTTGATCGCCAGATTGAGGATCGAAGTCTCAAGCTGGGTGGGATCGGCCTCAACCATGGGATCACCGTCCATCAGATCGACACGAAGCTCCACGGCTTCGCCAACCGACCTCTGTAACAGCCCGGCCATACCTTCAATCAGCTGGTTGACCTTCAATTCCTGCGGTGTCAGCGACTGTCTGCGGGCAAACGCCAGAAGCTGCTTGGTCAGTTCCGAGCCCTTGGTCGCAGCGTCAATGGCTTCCTTGGCCCGCTTTTGCGCCTTGTCGTTACCCTTCAAAGCGCTCTCAACCAGTTGCAGATTGCCGATAACAACGGTTAGCAGGTTGTTGAAGTCATGTGCGATACCGCCGGTAAGCTGGCCCACGGCCTCCATTTTCTGCGCCTGTCGCAGATGTTCTTCAGCCCGCTGCCGCCCGGTAATGTCCACGGCCTGTACGATGAACTGATCGACTTTGCCATAACTGTCGCGCACCGCGGATATGCTGGTGAGCGCATTTAGGATCTTGTCGTCAGCACCGCTATAGGCAATTTCGGCATTGACCCCGTCGCCGCTTCCGGCCCGGATCCGGCTGACAAGATCCTGCACTTTGGGCAGGTCGTCTCCCGACACGATGTCCATGAAACTGCTCGACAACAGGTCAAACTCGCTCTTGCCCAACATCTCGGTCATCGCACCGTTAACAGCGGCGATCCGCCCATCCACGGTAAGAATCATCATGCCATGTGCGGCGGCTTCAAACGAGTTGCGGAAGCGCTGTTCACTCTGGCGCAAGGCAGCCTGAGTGCGCGAATGTTCCGTCATATCGGCAAACACCGCGACGGCACGCTCGATGCGCCCATCAGCGTTCTTGTAACCGATAGCCGACATCAGGACATCGACAGTTTGACCGCTCTTTCTCAGGAACTTGATTTCAACGTTGCTGAAGAACCCGGTTTCAAAGAACCTCGGCAGGATTTCGCGCTGCAGCTTGTCGCGCGATTCGCTGGTTACCAGATCGAGACAATGCTTTCCGATCAGCTCTTCCTCAGCGAAACCAAGCGTATCGATCGTGTTCTTGTTGCATGACAAGAGAATGCCGTCACCATCCGTCACATGCACCATCATCGGCATGTGATAGAACAGATCGTCATAAAGAAACTTGGATTGACCGGGAAAGACCTCGAACCGTTTTCCGTCCTGCTCGCCACCGACCGCATGGCCGCCGGACACCGCCAGGGCACCTTCAGCAGTTCCCATCCTGCCGATAATGGTTCCTTCGGACGCGTCGCCAAGCCAATGGGAAAAGGAAACCGCTCCGCTGTCTTTTGCAACTGTCCATGTCATATAACTTATTCCACCTCTTCCCCTGGTCAATGGGCATCCGGGGTCAATGTAAAACTTCAGCTTCGGTTGCCCGGCTCGAAAGCCTGTGTGCCGGGCAGCAGCTCAAAAGGCATCAGCATCAGGTACTTCCCGAACAAAAAGGTCAGCTCTGACGCTAGCTGCTAATCGTAAACACACTCTTCGGCGATGCCGGGCAATTTGCTCAAAATTGACGCTATCGGGTTGGCGGGCCCGGATTTTGCGCATATGGTTAACGATCCCCTATAGCGGAACGGGCACAAGCACCTGCACTTTTCCACCCGTATCCATCAATAATCTCTTGGAATTGAGCCGGTTTAGGGGGCCTTGCCCAGCGCACTGAAAGGGTACCGCCATGCCAGGGGTGCAGGCTCAGCCGTATGCGCCGCGATCGGCGGTGTGTAATGGAAAGCTTGACCCGCACAACGCCTATTGCGTGCATCAATTGCATGCGCACACGTTAACCGGGTATTAGATGTTTTCAGGCATGTTTCCCCCGTGTTCACAAGCACATGCATCCGTGCAGAGAACACTGCAAATTGGGAACGCTGTCCTTCTCCCCAATGCGGCACCCAAAAAAGAGAAAGTCCCGGCACGGCCCTGCCGGGACTTTCGCTTGTTCGCACAAAACCGCACACAGACTCAAAACAGGCACAGCGCCGCCGTGCCTGTATATTTCAGACTAGATAATGGTGAGGATTTCGGTCAGCCAGATCATTCAGGCCATATGGAATCCCGTTGTTGCGCAGCTGCACTGAGCACGGCCTTCACCCGCTCGGCCTCGGCTCTGCTGTTGGGATACTCGGTTTCTTCACAAATACGCACGAGCTGATTGGAAAGCTCGTCGAGCGCACCCGCATCATTGTCGACATAGGCAATAGATGGGTCGGCTGTTTCGCATCCGGCCGTCATCGCCTCGCAGCCCTGCCATTCATCGTCGAACACTGTTTCTTCGCTCTCAGCACCGTCTTCGAACGACCCGTCATACAGCGGACTTACCGGATCGGAGCGTTCCGGCCAAACGGCAAACCCGGCGCTCCGCAACATCTCTTCACGGCCCAAAAGCTCCGTCTCGTCAATTTCATAGACATTGCAACAACCGGTTGCCAGTCCACCAAGCCTGAAGTTATTGCCCGGCAACAGCCGCTTTTGCGGTTCGTGCGGTCTGAAACCAAGTTCACACAACTCCCGTTCCATAACATCGAGCGGGATCTCGCGCCCAAACCCACCATGTCTCGTGCCATCCGGCTTGAAGATCGCTATTCGCCGTGGTGTCATCCTGGTTACCTTTCAAACTCATGCTTGCGGCTAACTAGAATTGCACCTTAAGGATGCACCACTCTGTTTAAACAACCTTTACGGGAATTGCTCCAACTGCAGTGTATTGCAGATTGTTTTACCGGCCACCGGTGATCGCGGCGAACAAGATGGCCAGCACAGCACAAGCGGCAATGGTATAAGCCAGGTTCCATCGCCATGTCAGTTCGACGCCCGTGCGCCCCGAGGCCCTGGCGAGCACCAGGGTCCCGGAGGCAAATGGCGATCCGGTGGTGCAAATGGCGGTCCCCGCAGCAATGCCGAGCGCTGCAAGTGTTGCATCTGCGGGGATTGTCGGCATGGCCGCCACCACACTTCCCAGGAACACCGCCATGGTTATCGGGCTGAGTGCGATCTGTCCTCCGGCAAGGACCGCAAGTGCAAGGCCTAGCATGAACACCCACGCTGGCACGACGTTCGGGTCGAGCCACTGCGACAACACATCAACAGGCGTGAGATGCGCAGCAAGGGTTCCGATGAACCCCGCCGCCGCCAGCGACACGGTCTCACGAATAGAACCGGGTACGGCAGTCGTGGCAATCTCGATCAACCGCGCCCGGGTTGCGCGCACCGCGCCTGCGGTTCCCATGTGACTGTTTTGTGCAAGTATCCATGTAACGACGACAAGCGGCGCCGAAAGCATGACCGCCTCCACAATGCTCGTTCCCACCAGGGTCAAGAAGCCAATCGACAGACCGAACAACCCGAAGCACACGGCCCCCAGGTTACGGAAAGACTGAGATGGAAACGGCATGGGCTGAAACGACGGCAGAGCTCCCTCCGAAACCAGTTTCTTGCGGTAAGACCACCACCGCATCGTATCTTCCGCCCAGCTTGTCAAAAACATCACGGCCGCAATGCCAAGCCCCAGCTTGATCAACCGTAAGCTGTCGACCCCCGTCATCAGTGTCGGCAGAACGGCTTGGGTAACCGCGGTCGGTGCCCAAACCAGGAACCATGAGAACCCACGCAAGACCGCAGTCAGTTGCCTGCGCTCGCGGATCTGCGAGATCTCATCAAGCGGCTCGCCGGGTGGCTTGCCCTGCCGCACCCCGAGCTGAATGATCGGCGCCAGCAAGCTTAAGGCCCCAAGATTGATCAGCACCGCAAAGGCATGAGCCCCAGAGAACACCGCAAAAAACCTGCGCCGCGACGGCTGGCGGGTAATGAATGCACCGCACTGCGCCACGGCCGACGACGTAACAGCCCCATCACGCAGCAAACCCATCAGCAAGATGAAACTGGCCAGAAAACCGGACCGGCTGAGCGCCTGCCAGTAAAGTTCCACGTTAAATCCGTCTCGCCACAATGCAATGGCGGCAAGCACGGCCGCTGCGGACAACAGATAGAATTCCCGCCCTCTAAGCGCCGGCAGCCCGAGCACCGGCAACACCACGACACAGGCAATGACGCCAGCCTGCAATGGCCAAACATCAAAGAGGATGGCAGCCAGTTCCAGGCCCATCATGAGGCACATGACCGTTCCGAGCGCCAGATTGCGCCTGTGACCGAATGGATAAGCCATTGCTGTTGAGACCTGCGGGCCGTGGCGGGGATGCCTGCAACAGGTACAGGCTGAACCTGACAATTGCCACGGTCAAGGCAGAAAGTACGAACAGCCGGCTCAGGGAAACCAAAATAGCCCCAACCTGAACGCGCTCCGGCTCCGCATCTCACGTGTGACCCGATCGCAACATGTCAGCACGTCATTGACCCAATAACATGATGTTGAGCACCCGGTGCATTGCGCAGTTGCCGGGCTTCGCTTAAGACCAGAGGAGATGACTGGAAAGGGCCGGGAGTGAGTAGCGGAGATGGCGTTACGTTGTAAGAGAGGTGCGTGCGCCGCACCTGCGGCGTTCAGTAGGATTGCCGTCGTAGTTTGCCTGGTCTTGGCTGTACTCTTGGGGCCCGCTGATACCAATACACTTCGGGCAGACGAAGCAATCGTCGTAGCCGCCGCCGCCTCGAAGCAGCAGCCACAAGAACGTCACCACACCGTATATGTTATCGGCGACTCTTTGGCCCACGGCGCATGGACCGGCCTCTACAGCTATTTTCGCGACAAGAAGAACGTCAAAATCAAACGCAAGACCAAGATTTCCACCGGTCTTGCCAACCGTGGCAAATTCAACTGGCAACGCGCCGCCTCGAAGATCGCAAGAGGCGAGAAGATCGACGCCGTCGTCTATATGTTCGGCGCCAATGACATCCTGCCGATCTGGACCAGCGGCCGGTCATTCGCCTTTGGCGAACCTGGTTGGAAACAGGAATACGGTGCCCGCATTGATAGACTGGTAGAGATCTTCAAGGCACAAAAGGTGCCGGTCTACTGGATCGGCATACCGATCGTGCGCCGTACGGACTACCGGCGCTATTACAAGGTTCTCAATGAAGTCTATGCCAAGGCGGCAAAACGCAACCAAATCGAGTTTTTCGAGAACTGGTCCCGCTTCGCCAAGAGCGGCGAATACACATCCTATGGCAAGTCCGTGGCCGGAAAGAAGGTCAGGCTGCGGGCCAATGACGGTATCCATTTTACACCGGCAGGCTATCTGAAACTCGCCTGGCCGGTGGGCGACAAGATTGCCCGCCAGTTCGAAGATGGCCTGACCGATACACCGCCTGAACAGCCTGTGCAAAGGCCCTGAACACCTTCCCCCGAAACCGCACAATCGCAATTTCGCCCTCGTTTCCGTCTACATGCCTTTAATGGCAAGCCGGTTGCGGCTTGTTAACGGTCTGGAAACCATAACACCGGATCGTGCAGAACGTATGCCCGGCGAGTATGCTGGCGGGGTCCGGAGATCCCGGCAACCGGACGCTGACACCGGGTGTCTGGTCCGCTAGAGCACTTTGCGATCATATTGAACCATTCTGACGGAGCGAATTTGTGACAAGATCAAGCAAAGACCCGAACAACATATCTGGCATATGGTGGAGGGGCTTTGCACCGGAATTGGCGCAAATTCGCTCGTCCCGACAGATCACGATGACTTTGGATTGTTTCGATCCAAAGTCATGGAACGTGATCGCTGGCAAGTATCGAGCAGGGCGCGGGCGAAAAAGTGGTG
>JANQIR010000095.1 GCA_028282065.1 Aestuariivirgaceae bacterium | reverse complement strand
CAAAAAAACCAACACCCGCACGCCCGTCCCGGCCGAATAAAACCAAAACAAACACACACATAAATAAACACACACAGCGGGGCTGGACACAAATCCAGCCCCGCGAATGGTTTTGGCACATTTTCTGCCAACCACAGCCGCGAACTGCCCGCACGGCTTCAGTAGCGCCCTGCCCCCTCATCTCGTGCAGCATCATCCCAGAAGCGCTGGAAAATCTGAGAAGGTTCCAGCACTTCTTCCTCTTTCCTGAAATTACGGCCACCACACCCGGCTCAGGCGGAACAGATGACATTGATGAGCCCAGGCCCTAAACTACCCGTCCGCAAAGTCCATTGAATGATCTCACCTGGCCGGACGCGGCGCAGTCCACGCGAGAGATCCAATTCCGAAACATCCAGGGGCGGGTGTAACTTCATGACCGAGCCGGCAAAGAAACCACCCGAATTCCTACCAATCGGCGTTCCGCTTGATGCCTTGCGCGAGCTCGAAGCGAAGATTCTCTGGTTGTCATCGCAAATCATCCACCACGCGAACCATGACCGGTTCAACGACGATGGTTTGAAGGTCGGAGGTCATCAGGCGTCCTGCGCATCGCTGGTGACGATCATGACGGCGCTTTACTTCTCGGTGCTGCGGCCGGAAGACCGGGTGGCGGTTAAGCCACATGCCAGCCCGGTTTTTCACGCCATACAATACCTGTTCGGCAATCAGAGCCTGGACAAGCTGAAGGATTTTCGCGGCTTCGGCGGCGCACAGTCCTATCCATCGCGCACCAAGGATACCGACGACGTCGATTTCTCAACCGGCTCGGTCGGCCTCGGGGTGGCAATTACGTCCTTTGCGAGCCTGGTGCAGGACTACATTCACGCCAAAGGCTGGGGCGCTACCTGGCCCAAGGGCCGGATGGTCGCCCTGGTGGGCGATGCCGAACTCGACGAAGGCAACATCTACGAAGCCCTGATCGAGGGCTGGAAACAGGATCTACGCAATACCTGGTGGGTGATCGACTACAACCGCCAAAGCCTCGATGCGGTTATCAAAACACCTCTTACGCCGAAGCTCGAAGCCACATTCGAGAATATGGGTTGGCAGGTCGTAACGCTCAAATTCGGCAAGAAGCTCGAAGCGTTGCGTGAGCGGCCGGGCGGTCAGGCCATTCTCGACTGGATCGAGGACTGCGACAACGCGCTGTACTCCGCACTCACGTTCCAGGGCGGTGAAGGCTGGCGCGCCCAGTTGCAGGACGACCTAAAAAACAACGCGAAAGCACTTGAAATCATTGCCGGTCTCGAAGACGGCGATCTTGCCGAACTTATGACCAATCTTGGCGGTCATTGCCTGGAGACACTGCTTGAAGCGTTCCATGGCATATCGGGCGATCAACCGGTCTGCTTCATCTGTTATACGGTTAAGGGTCATGGGTTACCGCTGGCTGGGCACAAGGACAACCATGCGGGGCTGATGACACCTGCACAGATGGCGCAATTCAAGTCTCAGAACAACATTCTCGACGGTCAGGAATGGTCGAAAACCGCAGGCCTCAACCGCAGCGGGGAAGAGCTTGACCGGCTGCTGGATCTGGCCCCGTTCAACGCGCGCGGCACACGCAGGCTGCAGGCAGACCAGGTTGACGTTGGCCGCCTTCCGCTGCCGGCAATTTCGGGAGCTATGTCGACGCAACAGGGTTTCGGGCTGATCCTGCAGGAAATCGCCCGCACAGAGTCCAAGCTTGCAGAGCGAATTGTCACGACCTCGCCGGACGTCACGGTTTCCACAAATCTGGGCCCATGGGTCAATCGCAGAGGTGTATTTTCCAGGCAGGATGTCGAAGACGTGTTCGCCACGCGCAAGCTGATGTCCGCGCAGCGCTGGACCATGGGGCCAAAGGGCCAGCATATCGAACTCGGCATCGCAGAAAACAATCTGTTCATCCTGCTGGCGGCGCTTGGCCTGTCACACGACATTTTCGGTGAGCGGTTACTACCGATCGGAACGCTGTACGACCCCTTCATCGCACGCGGTCTCGATGCGCTGAACTATGCCTGTTACCAGGATGCCAGGTTCATTTTGGTGGCGACCCCTTCGGGCATCTCACTTGCGCCCGAAGGCGGCGCACACCAGTCAGTCGGTACGCCGCTGATCGGCATGGCACAGGACGGTATCGCCAGTTTCGAGCCGGCTTTTGTCGACGAACTGGCGGTTATCCTGGAATGGTCGTTCGAATACATCCAGCGGCAACCACAAACCGCCGGCAAAGACGACTGGCTGCACGAAACCGAGGGCGGATCGGTCTATCTGCGACTATCAACCCGGCCGGTCGACCAGCATATGCGCGAGTTGCCGGATGCCAGGCGCGAGCAGATCATTCAGGGTGGCTACTGGCTGCGCGAACCGGCTGACGGCGCGGCACTTGCCATCATCTACCAGGGCGCGGTTGCGGAGGAAGCGGCCGCCGCTACGGGCGATCTGCTTAACCGGTTTCCCGGCGCCGGTTTGATGGCGGTAACATCAGCCGACCGCCTTAATGCCGGCTGGAAAGCGGCGCAAACCGCGCAGCAGCATGGCGCCGGCACCCAATCACATATCGAACGCCTGCTCGCACCACTGGACCGCAATGCCGGTATCGTCACGGTTCTGGACGGTCATCCGGCCACGCTGTCTTGGATCGGTGGCGTGCACGGTCACAAGGTACAGGCACTGGGTGTGGAGCACTTCGGCCAGACGGGCACGTTGCAGGACCTCTACGACCATCACCGCATCGACAAGCAGGCAATCATCGAAGCTGCTTTCAACTGTTTGCGCCGATGAGGCGGCTTTGGCATCAATGCTGGCGGGCAACTCTTTATAGCGGGATGAGCAAAAGTGTTGAGCACTTTTGCGCCCGCATCCCGCTACAAACTAACTGCAAAACGCTCTAGGGGCAATTGGTGCTTTCAAAGGTCCTGAGATAACGGCCATAGACCCAGCCGGACGGACGGGGCCGGCCCCAAATCGGCCGCAGGCATCGCCCGCTCAGGCAGGCCACTTCGTACCAGCCGCTGCGCGAGCGGAACACTTCGACCCGGTCATCCCGGTAAAGCTCGCCCAGCCGTTGGCCGCTCCGCGGTCTGGTCAGAACGGACAGGAAGCCGTTTCCACGGGCACGATTGTACTGGGAGATCGGGCGCACGCCGACAACGCGTCCCAACAGGCATCGCCGAGGCGGCGGGGTCATCTCAGGTGCCGGGTTGATGTTCGCCTGCTTGCGGGTCTCGGCCTTCAAATCGTCCAGCCGCGCACGGGCCAATTCGGAGTAAATGCCTTCAGGATAGGTCTTCAGGAACTGCCGCAGCACCTTCTGGCTCCTGGTGTTCTTTACGTCTGCCCAGACCTCGCCTGCCGATAGCTTGTTGCGGGCGGGTGCAGCCGGCTGCACGGTTGGGCTTGGCTTGGGTTTGTGCGCTTTGTCGTCATTGGTTTGAGCGGATGGTGCGGCCCCCACCAGATATGTCGCCCGGCTCGGCAAACCTCCGTAGCGCAAGGGTTCCTGCTGGCCATTGGTCAGGTCAAGCACGCGGGCACGAACCTTGCGGAACAAAAATCCGACATCCAGCCCCGGTTGCTCGATGTGCTCCAGCAACGCCTGGGTATACGGGCTATGGTCGCCATCACCGTCGTCGGCCGTGGTGCCCTCACGGGCCGCGAACCCTATCAGCATCGCACCTTGTGGCTCAACGCGGGCAAGCCCCCGGCCAATGGAGCGCGTCCCGGACGTCATGGCCATCTTGGCCGCAAACGGATTGTCCCGGCAGGCATCCAGAAGGACGATCTTCAGGCCCTTGACGCCATCGAGCGCTGCCATCACCTGGTCGAGCGATATGGTCTCGAACGTGACATGCAGGTCCTTGCGAAGCCGTGCATCAACAGGGATGAGGTGGTTCTGCTTGGAAATCTCGATACCATGACCGGCATAGAACACGACCGCCAACTCAGCGCCCGTCGCCTTGTCACTGAAATCGAGCAGCGCCGTGCCCATATCGGATTTGTCGGCGTTCAGGAGCCGCGTTACTGCAAATCCCATGCGCTCAAGGGCTGCAGCCATGGCATTGGCATCATTTTCGGGGTTTTTCAGGCGGGCGACATTCTCATAGGCGCTATTGCCGATGACGAGTGCGACACGCTTGGCTTGCGCGGCAGAGATGCTCACGACGAGGCCAATGCAGACGGCAAGAAATATCCGGGCAAAGTTGCTCATCTGGTCCTCCGGCCAAGCAATGGAACGTATTGACGGTCCTGACCCTACCAATGTTACCGGTTGATGTCACAATCAGCCTGAGCAGTTGGTGACTATTCCAGAAGCCCTTCGTGCTCATCTTGCAAGAATCGCAGGAGCGCGATCGGCAGAGCGCCGTAGCGATCGGCGCGCGCTGACGTAGCCTTGACGATCGCGCCGGCCAAGGGAACGAGATGCCGGTCGAGAAAGTCGCGTTGCGCGCGATGCAGATTGGTCAGAACATCCTCGTCTCCGGCATGCTGGATTTCGAGAAATGTCAGGAAATGCATGAACTCCAGCTCGACGGATACATGATCGGGCAGTTCGGCTGTTTGCGTGCGTTTCAGCCCGAAGTGGTCGTACCAGCGGACCAGTTCCTCATAAAGGTCGGTTTGTCCACGGGTTACGTGACTGCTTTCGTATAGCGAGCAACCACCATCATGGACCGCCGGGTCGAAGGCCTCGATGAAGGCCTGAGCGGCATTTTCCGGCGGTGGTGGAACAAGGTCGTCCGCCAGGATATCCATACCTCCGTCGGGAGCCCGAAAGGCCTCGGCAAAGCCACGATAACACGTGCTGCGTTCAAGGGGGGTCACGGAAATAGCCTATGCGGTCACATCCTCGAGGCCGCTTCGTCGGACAGCTTCTCGACTTCGATACGTGTGTCGCGGTCGAAACACCCGGGCTGGCCCTCGAGCATGCCGATCTTCAAGTGTGGGTGATCGCCTGCCAATTCGACCGGATTAACCGGTGAGGGCGAAACATCGCGCGGCGTTCCCCCACCCTTGAACTGATAGTTTTCCCAGGCATGATACATGATGGTCTGACCTGGCTGCAGCGCGGGAGCGACCTTGGCCCTCAGCACGAATTCGCCCATATCGTTGAAACACCGCACCCAGTCGCCGTCAGCAATACCACGCCCAGCGGCATCTTCTGCGCTGATGACCATGTAAGGCTGCCCGCGATTGAGCCGCAGCATATGCCGGTTGTCGCGCCAAACCCCATGCACCGACCATCGCGTGTGACCGCCCGTCATCATGAGTGGATAGTCGCCGCCCATCTTCGGGGGCTCCTTGTGGCGCGGCAGTTGCTCGTCATGATCCAAATAGATCTCATGGTCGAGATAGAACTGGATGCGCCTTGTCTGCGTGGGGTAAATCAGCTTGTCTCGCGTGTGATAGGTGAGCGGCACGAAGGGTTCGTCTTCCTTCAGTTCGCCGGCATTGCCGATCGACAATGGCGAAAGGCCGATGCTGTTGTACCGGGCGAAGCCCTTCTCTTTCTGTTCTTCCCAGCTGACATGAGACAAGTTGGAGGACTGATCAAGGATGGCACCGGCGGCCTTTTCGCCATCGTCCTCGCCGAAGCGTCCGTCCATGGTCATGTCGTCATAGAGCTCATCCAGCAAGATTGGCTTGCCGAGATGGCTGGCGATCTCCGAAATGCCGCGTTCCTTCGCCCTCTTCTGGATGTGCTTGGTCAGCATGGTGATGATCCAGAAATCGTTCTTGCTCTCACCGAGAGGTTCGACCGCTTTGTTGGTCACGTGGTTGTAAGGCACCAGCGGCGTGACCCATTTGTGATCGGTGGTTTCGTACCAGGCCGCCGCCGGCAGCACATAGTCGGCATAGCGCGCGGTGGAGTTCATCCGGAAATCGATCATGACCGACAGCTTCAGCTTCGGCCAGAGGACGTCCTTCAGTTTGTGGGCGCCGCGCACGCTGCGCATGGGATTCGAGCAGTAGTGGAACAGGATGCGCGGTTCATGTTCGGCCGCCGGCTGCAACGGCAGCCATTTGTTCGACAGCGATTCATGGATCGCCTCGCGGACCGGTTTCTTGAGTCCCGGCACCCACTTAGCGGCTTCTTCTGCCAATTCGGATACGCCGCCATGCACGTGCCAGAACAAAGCGCTGGAGCTCCAGACCGGAATGTTTCCGTTGGGGTCGTTGAAGGACCGCGTCCCCAGCTTCTTGAAGAACATCTGGGACCCATCACCGAGTGCCATGTCCCAAAGCAGGTCAAGCCCGATATCCTTGCCAAATGCCAGTCTGTCCGGAATACGCAGGCCAGAGACATAGTCCTCCCAACCATCGTTGGCGAGAAAAGCAAATGCGGAGTATCCCGCACCAGGTTTGCCGAT
>JANQIR010000050.1 GCA_028282065.1 Aestuariivirgaceae bacterium | reverse complement strand
TCCTCGCGCCGCGCCTTGTCGCGCGAAAGCACGGCCTCACCGAGCGCGTTTTCGATACGCTCAAGATAGACTTCGACCTCATCGCCAACGCCGAGGCTGGTTTCAGAGCCGGGCGACTGGAATTCCCGCACGGGAACACGGCCTTCGGTCTTCAGGCCGACATCGATAATTGCAAGGTCGTTTTCGATGGAAACCACCTTGCCTTTCACGACCGTGCCTTCGACGGCCATGTCGGACATAAAGGATTCTTCAAGCAACGCGGTAAAGTCATCACGCGTCGGGTTCAGCGATTCGGCTTCAGCCATACTTCGTACTTCCTGTGTGTTCAAAATCGCGAAAGGCCCACGGCAATTTCCGCAGGTCGTCCCGCCCCGATCCGCCGAACCATCGGCCGGATCCTGTTATGAGAAGCGGGCAATCAGCGAGTTCCATTCCGGATGTGGTCGCCGCGGCCCAGGCTAACCGCTTGTTTTCGCACCAAAACCGGAAATCCATCTAAAGCGCACGCCGTAAAATTCAGCCTGCACCGGTTACCGCTTGCCGCTGACGATCTCAACGGCTGCCTGGAACGCGGCTTCTATATCCAATTCCGAGGTATCGAGCAAGACCGCGTCTTCAGCCGGCTTCAGCGGCGCTTCGCTTCTTTCGGCGTCCCGGCGGTCGCGAATCCGCAACTGCTCAAGCACCAGGTCGTAGGTTTGCACATCGCCGCCTGCCTGCAGCTCCAAATGCCGGCGCCTGGCGCGTTCTTCCGGCGATGCGGTGACAAACAGCTTCACATCGGCATCCGGGCAGACCACGGTGCCGATATCGCGGCCATCGAGCACCGCACCGGGAGGCGTTGAGGCTACGGTGCGCTGAAGTTCGAGCAACGCCTGGCGCACCTTGGGCATGGCGGCTACGACCGATGCCGCCTCGCCGACAGCGATGGTGCGCAATTGCGCATCTTCGAAACGCTTCAGGTCAAGGGTTTCAGCTGTATGGTGGGCTGCTTCGGCGTCATGCGGATCTAAACCGTCGGCCAGCATGGCGCAGGCCACGGTCCGGTAAAGTGATCCTGTGTCGAGATAGGTAAGCCCGAAGTGTTTTGCTATCCGGCGCGCAAGAGTACCCTTGCCAGAGGCCGCCGGACCGTCGATCGCAACGATCATCGCCAGCTGTCCTGCTCGGCGATATCGGCGCCCAGGCCGCGCATGAGGCCCGCAAAGTCGGGAAAGCTGGTTGCGATCATCGATGCGTCATCGACCGCAACCGGTTCGTGCGCGGCAAGCCCCATGACCAGAAAGGACATGGCGATCCGGTGGTCCATGTGGGTTACCACCTCGCCGCCGCCGATTGTGTTTGCCCCGCCGGTAACCTCAAGCCAGTCCGGCCCGGTTTTGTGGTCGACCCCGTTGGCGGCCAGTCCGGCTGCGATGGCAGCCAGCCTGTCTGATTCCTTCACGCGCAGTTCGTTCAGCCCCTCCATACGGGTTCTGCCGGAAGCAAAGGCTGCCGCAACGCTCAAGACAGGGTATTCATCGATCATCGATGCGGCCCGTTCGGCCGGCACCGTCACACCTTTGAGCGCGCTTGTACGCGCGGTGATATCGCCGATTTCCTCGCCGCCACTGACCCGCCGGTTGGCGATTTCAATGTCTGCACCCATCTCAAGCAACGTATCGATCAGCCCGGTTCGCGTCGGGTTGAGCATGACATCACGAACCGTCACGTCACTGCCATCGGTGATCAACGCAGCGACAATCGCGAAGGCCGCCGAACTGGGATCGCCCGGGACCTGAATATCCGTTGCCGTCAACTCCTTGTGGCCTTCGATCGCGATACGCCTTGCGCCGTCCCGCTCGCTTACGCGCAAGCTGGCGCCGAATGCCTCAAGCATCCGTTCAGTGTGGTCACGTGTTGCAACCGGCTCTATGACTTCGGTGATGCCCGGGGCATTGAGACCGGCGAGCAGGACTGCGGATTTCACCTGGGCCGATGCCACCGGCAGGCGGTAGGAGATCGGCACCGCATCGCCGGCACCCGTCACCTTCATGGGCAAACGGCCATCTCCGGTCGCCTCGAAACGGGCCCCCATCTGTTCGAGCGGTGCGATGATCCGGCCCATGGGCCGTTTCTGCAACGACTGATCACCGGTCAGCGTGACCGCCACCGGCGTCGTCGCAATAAGACCGGCGGCCAGCCTCACACCGGTGCCGGAGTTGCCGAAATCGACAGGCCCGACCGGGTCCTGATAGCCGCCCGTACCGATTCCGGTCACGTGCCAGGTTCCATCGCGATGACGCTCGACATGTGCGCCGAACGCTGCCATCGCCTGGGCCGAATGGATGATATCCTGAGCCTCGAGCAGTCCGGTTATTACTGTCTCGCCGATCGCCGTGGCCCCGAGCATCAAGGACCGGTGGGAAATGGATTTGTCTCCCGGCACGGCGATCCGGCCCGTAAGACCGGCACTTTTGCGGCTGGCGAGGGGGTGCCTTGCGGCGGGGTCCGCCATCATGTCATGCGGCATGAGAGGCGGAGGATGCAGGCTCGGTCAAGATCGCATACAGACCGGCCGCATTGTCGGTGCCGCGCAGCTTTTCCACCAGTGTGGCATCCCGCAAAAGCCGGGAAATGCGGGCAAGCGCCTTGAGATGGTCGGCTCCGGCGGATTCAGGAGCCAGAAGCAGAAACACCAGATCGACCGGCTCTGCGTCCACCGACTCGAAATCCACCGGCTGGTCGAGACGGGCGAACAGCCCGTGCACCCGGTCAAGTTCGCCGAATTTGCCGTGTGGAATGGCAATGCCCTGGCCCAATCCGGTCGAGCCGAGCTTTTCGCGCTGCAGGAGCGTTTCGAAGATCTGACGAGATCCCAGAGAACAAATCCGCTCGGCCTGTTGCGCGAGTTCCTGAAGCAACTGCTTCTTGCTGCGCGCTTTGAGTGCCGCGATGACACCATCGCTGGAAATGATTTCTGAAAGCTGCATGCTGATAACAATCCTCCAGCGGCAGATATGTGTTGCCGCGCCGATATTGTCTAGGATTTGGACTTGCTGGGGCCGGGGTCAATCCAGCCGATATTGTCATCGCTGCGGCGGTAGACGACGTTCAAATGGTCATTCTTCGCATTCCGGAACAATACGAAGGGAACGCTGGAAATTTCAAGCTGCATCACCGCCTCTCCCACGCTCAGTTCCGGGATCGTCGCGGTATCCTCTGCGACAATGACCGGATTGAGGTTGTCAGGCTCTTCCCGTTCTTCCTCCGATGCAATGACAAACCGTGCCGCCGGCACGGCATTGACCGGCTCGGACCGCGCCAGATGATGGTCCTTCAGTCGCCGCTTGTATCGCCGCAGGCGCTTTTCCAGATGCCCGGCGGCGCCGTCAAAACTCGAATAGGCATCGCCACCATCGCCATGCGCCTGAAGCGTGAGCCCGGTCGACAGATGCAAGGTGCAGTCGGTGGAAAACCCCGATTTCTGCTTTTCGACTGTGACATGCGCACGCACGGCGCCGTCAAAGTACTTGCTCAGGTTCTGTGAAAGCCTGTCCTCGATGTGCTCGCGCAGCGACGCACCGATGTCCAGATTCTTGCCAGTTGTTAGTATCTGCATGATCCAAAAATGCCCCGGGGTTCGCGGTTCTTTGCCGCAAACGCACCATTTCCCGACACAACTGAGTCCAAAATTGCAAGTCCCGGTACCGATTGCGGCGGTCACGGCAGCCGGGCTCTTGTCTTCCGCCTTGTCAACGCGGGCCGGAAACTAGTGGCCCTTGGCAGCCAAGTCAACCGCCAATGCCCGGCGGGCGCGGGCTGCTGCCCGCATAAAGCCCTAGCCATAGGCGCGTTTCTCCCGGCGGCGTTGAACAGAAGATGGTATACTCAATGATTCCCGGTATTTAGCGACCGTTCTACGGGCAATATCGATGCCCAGCTCGCGCAATCTGTCGACCAGCATATCGTCGGATAGAACGGCTTCCGCACGCTCTTCGTCTATCAATTCCCTGATCTTCTGGCGAACCGCTTCGGATGAATGGGCATCACCACCTGCGGCAGAGGAAATCGCCGTGGTGAAGAAATACTTCATCTCGAAAATACCGCGCGGCGTGGCAATGTACTTGTTCGACGTTACCCGGCTGACGGTTGATTCATGCATGTCGATCGCTTCGGCAATCGTCTTCAAATTCAATGGCTTCAGAGCGTGTACGCCATAGACCAGAAAGGCATCCTGCTGGCGTACGATTTCGCGTGCGACGGCAAGAATGGTCCGGGCGCGCTGATCGAGGCTCTTGATCAGCCAGGTGGCGTTTGAATAACAATCCGACAGATAAACCTTGTCTTCCTCGCGGGACGCACCGCTCGATACGGTTGCGTAGTACTGGTTGTTGACCAACACCCGCGGTAGGGTTTCGCTGTTCAGTTCGACATGCCAGGTGCCGTCACGGGCTGCCCGCACCTGCACGTCGGGAACGACGGGATGGACGACGACATTTCCGAACGCGTTACCCGGTTTCGGATTCAGGCTGCGGATTTCGACAACCATGTCCTTGATGTCGTCGAGGGAGACCTTGCAGCGTTGTTTCAATTTGGTGAAGTCACGCCTGGCCAGCAGTTCCAGGTTGTCGACCAGTGCCGCCATGGCAGGATCGTAGCGGTCGCGTTCTGTAAGTTGTAACGCGAGGCATTCCTTCAAGGAGCGGGCAAAAATTCCTGGTGGGTCAAATGTTTGCAGAACGGATACAACACGTTCCACATCCTGCATCGAAACACCGAGGGCCTCCTCGACGCCGCTCAGGTCTTCCGGCAGATAGCCGGTGTCCCCGAGCATGCCGATCAGATAAAGGCCGATCATCCGATCGCTTGTCTCTTCAACAGCGATCTGGAGTTGCTCGGTCACATGTTCGCGCAAAGTACGCTCGCGGCTGAGCGTTGCTTCCAGATCGAAACTTTCGCGTTCCGGGCCGGCATGTCCCGATGAGCGCATCGATGACCAGCCCGAATCGGTTTGCGCCGGTGCGGCGCGATTGTCAGCGTCGGCACGCGACTCATTGACATAGACATTGCTTAAGTCGGTATCGAGCGTATCGAGCTTTTCTGCCGTGTGTCCCGGGTCATCGATGGCGGAGGAAACATCGCGGCCATCATATTCGCCCCGCGTTGGCTCTTCGACCTGATCGCCGGTTTCAGCGCGCGCCGGCGCATCGCCGGTCGTCTCGTCACGCTCCAGCAATGGGTTGCGCTCAAGCTCGGACTCGACAAAAGATTGAAGCTCAAAATTCGACATCTGCAGCAGCTTGATCGCCTGCTGGAGCTGCGGCGTCATGACCAGAGACTGGCCCTGACGCAATTCAAGCCGTTGTGTTAGCCCCGCCATTTCTGTCTAATTCTCCATGCTTCATGCCACTTGTAAACCCGTGGCTGAAACCGGAGTATGCCATCAAAGACTGAATTTTTCCCCAAGATACAACCGGCGGACGTCCGGATTGTCTACGATCTCCTGCGGTGTACCCTCCATCAGGACCGAGCCTTCATGAATAATGAGGGCGCGATCGATGAGTTCGAGGGTCTCGCGGACGTTGTGATCCGTAATAAGCACCCCGATTCCCCGAGAGGTGAGCTGTCGCACCAACTGGCGGATATCACTGATTGCAATCGGATCAATGCCTGCGAACGGCTCGTCGAGCAACATAAACTGGGGGCTGGCGGCAAGGGCGCGCGCAATTTCGACGCGCCGGCGTTCTCCGCCAGACAGTGCCAAAGCCGGCGAATGCTTGAGATGTGCGATCTGAAACTCATCTAATAACCCACGCAACTTACGCTCGCGCCGCACCCGGTCCCGGACACTCAGCTCCAGAACCGCACGAATATTCTCCTCAACCGTAAGTCCTCGGAAAATCGAGGCTTCTTGGGGCAGATAGCCGATGCCAAGACGTGCGCGCTGGTACATCGGCAGGTGCGTAACATCCGCCCCGTCGAACATGATCGCCCCCTGATCCGCCGCAATCAGACCGGTGATCATGTAGAACACCGTGGTCTTTCCGGCGCCGTTGGGACCGAGCAGGCCTACGGCTTCACCCCTGCGGACTGACAAGGACACCTCGCGAACCACTGGGCGGCGCTTGAAGCTCTTGCCAAGATCGAGAGCGACAATGCCCTCGCTGGCAACCGATTCGCGCGCTTCCGGCGGCAGCGGATCATCTTCGCTGCGGCCGTTGACCCGTCCGCGGGACCGGCCCGTCAGCCGGTCTGCAAAGGTTGAAAGGGTGTCCAAACCTATCCGCTTCACGTTCTCAATTACCGCGCAATATGATTAATTATAGATGAAGCAAATACAGACATTTTGTTCCGCGTTCCAGCCGTTGCTCTGCTTGGCCGTTGCTCTGCTTGAATGACGGTTGACTCAACTGCCGCCTGTTGCCCATTCCGGCGGAATAAGGCGTGCCAAGGTGCGTGGCAACACAAATGTTCTCACTCAATACGGCAAGCGCGGCCGTTTGCCAATCGTCACGGCGTAACCTGCGCGGGCAAACCCGACAGGCGTGAGCGGGGCCGTCCTGGCAAATGTTCAGTTGGAGGACGAAAATGTGCCTTTGACCCGGCCGCCCCGCATCTGGCTGATGTCCCTGTCGAGGTCTACCCTCAGTTCGTTGCCGCGGACAATGGAGCCTTGCTGCTCAACGACGACGTTGCCGCCAACGGTAGCCTTGTTGGTTCCGACATTCATTTTTGCCCAGTCACCGGTGATTTTCTGGGTCGGGGTCACGATCACCACGTTTCCGCTGGCTTCAAGGCGTGTGATTTCGGTCTTTTTGGATCCGTCTTCCTGTTGCTTTTCTTCATAGTGAACGACAAGTTCATCGCTGTTCAAGGTCATGTCGTCACGCTTGGCATCAACCTTGCCGGTGAAAACCGCCTTGAACTCTTCTTCAATCACCCGCATCTGGTCGGCTTCGATATCGACGTCTTTGGCTTTCTTGCCCGCCGTTTGTGCTGACTGCGCGGCTGCGGGCGAGACAGCCGTGTGTGGAACTGCCAGCCAAATCACCGATACGGCCGTCAAAGCCATGAGTATCAGCCGCAGGTTTGCGGAAATTCCGAAGTCTGAGTGTTTCATTGCGAGCCTTCCTTGTCGCCTGCCGCTTCATAGCTGGCCTTCACGCGGTTAAAGAACTGGATGACCTTGCCGCCATCCTCAATCTGCAGCCCGTTGGCGCCGACCGTCGTTGCTCCGTAATGCACTATGACAGGCGCGTCGGTGTACAGGCGCTTGTCGTTCAATGTTACGCGTGCCCAAGGCATTTTCGCGACATAGCGCCCTTCTGAGACAATTCGCACGTTTCCATCCAGCCGAAGCTTGCGGGAATTCGAGTCATAGCGGGCACGGTCCGCATCGACAAACAGTGTTTCACCGCCCTTCTTTTCCAGCTTGCCGGCGACATTCTGCAAATGCACGATGTTTGAGGCCTCGTTGTCCTGGATCGCCCTGTGCGAGGTAATCTCATAGGGCTGATCTTGGCTGTCAAATCCGGTGATCGTCGATAGCGATACGGTGACATGTTCCTGCTGTTTGTTCGATTCGCCAATGCCTGCAGGCGCTTTGGGGGCAAGCGATTCAAACAGGCCGACCTGAATGGCGAATGCCGCGAATACTCCCGCGGTGAGAATGGCAAAAATCCAGGCGATAATCGGCGCAAGCCGGCGCCTTGCAGCGGCAGCGCGTGGCCGCTGCCCGATCAAGGCAGCCTGTCTTGCTCTGGACACCATCACCTAACCGGCTCGATGCGGTTTGTTCTGACCGGAGCGGTCACAATTCCCCGGTCAGTGCGAGAAAATATCGTCTTCGCTCCAGCCTGCAAGGTCAAGGCCGGAACGCACGGGCAGAAACTCAAAACACTTTCGCGCAAAGTCCTCGCGGCCTTCGCGGCGCAGCATCTGGTCTAGCCGCTGTTTCAACTCGTGCAGGTAAAGCACATCCAGTGCGGCATACTGCTTTTGCGCGTCCGACAAAACCGGCGAACCCCAGTCAGAGCTTTGCTGTTGCTTGGAAAGCTCTATGCCCAGCATTTCGCGCACCAGATCTTTCAGGCCATGCCGATCCGTGTATGTACGGGTCAGTTTTGAGGCGATTTTCGTGCAGTAGACCGGTGAAACATCAGCGTCGAGATAGGTCTTCAGCACCGCCAGATCAAAACGGGCATAATGGAAGATCTTCAGTACGGCCGGGTTTTCCAGCAAGGCCTTCAGGTTGGGGGCATCATACGTGTCCCGGTCCAGATGCACGAGGTGGGCATCGTCGTCACCGCTGGACAATTGTACCAGGCAGAGCTTGTCGCGGGCAGGGTTCAGGCCCAGTGTTTCGGTGTCGACCGCGACTGTTGCGCCAAGGTCGAGATTTGTCGGCAGATCGCCTTTGTGCAGTCTGATTGCCATGTTGCTCTAGCGTAGATTGGATCTTTCAGCCGGCGCGAGAGCGCATCGGCACGACTTTGCAAATTGGTGCGGGAGAGAGGACAAACCTCAAGCCCGCACAAGGCCGCGACCGCGGCCCGGCTTTCGCCCGCCCCCCCGTGGAGGCGCCGAGCGAAGCGAGATCGCCGCGAGCGCAAATATGGTGCCCAGGAGAAGACTCGAACTTCCACGCCCATACGGGCACTAGCACCTGAAGCTAGCGCGTCTACCAATTCCGCCACCTGGGCTCTTACGGTGCGGCCGGACCGGACAAATTTCGCCGGTTATCCGGGAGCATCACCGTCAAAGCAGTTTTTGCGGGAAGGCCCGGTCATCCAGAAACTAAAGACCCGTTCCTCGCCGCGCGATCTCATACTTGGCAGTTGCTGCAGTGTCAACCATGATGGTCGCAATAGATCTTGGCCAATGCGGTGTCTCAGCGCTAAATATAAGACCGTGACGTTGAGCATGCGACGCAAAGTTGCCTGCAAAGCGTGATTGTGATCGGGTAGAATTCTTCAAAATGGCGCGTGGGCGCCCATGGCGAGTTTGAACAGGCGGACGGGAATTTGACAGCGAAACAGGAAACTCTTGTGACGGTGATCGGTGGCTCCGGCTTTGTCGGCCGCCATGTGGTGAGAAGATTGGCGCAACGTGGATACCGTGTTCGCGTGGCGGTGCGCAGGCCCGATCTGGCCGGACATCTGCAGCCGCTCGGCACGGTGGGCCAGATTGTGCCCGTACAGGCGAATGTCCGGCACAAGGACTCGCTGGCGGCGGCGGCGCAAGGCGCCAATGTTGTCGTCAACCTGGTCGGCATTTTAAACAATGCCGGTGCGCAGACGTTCGATACGGTTCACGCTGAAGGTGCCCGAGCCGCAGCCGAGGCGGCGCGTGAATGCGGTGCGGCGCGTTTCATTCAGATGTCCGCAATCGGGGCGGATGCGAATTCCAGTTCCAGCTATGCGCGCACCAAGGCCGAAGGCGAGGCGCTGGCTGCGGATGCGTTTGCCGGAACACAGATCGTGCGACCGTCCATCGTATTCGGGCCCGAGGATGATTTCTTCAATCGGTTCGCTGCAATGGCAAGGTTCGCACCTGCTCTGCCACTGGTTGGCGGCGGTGCAACCAGGTTTCAGCCGATTTTTGTCGGAGACATTGCCGAGGCCGTCGTTCGACTGGCGCAGGGGCAAGGCGACGCAGGTGGGTGTGTGTACGAACTTGGCGGCCCCGAGGTGCTGAGTTTCAAAGCCCTGCTCGAATTCACATTGTCGGTTGCCGGCCGGCGCAGGCTGCTGGTGCCATTGCCGTTCCCGGTGGCCAAACTGATGGGAGCGGTCCTGGGTATTCTGCCAAAGCCGCTCTTGACGATGGATCAGGTTGAGCTGCTCAAGGCAGACAACGTTGTCAGCGCTGCCGCGGCCGATGAGGGCCGCACACTGCAGGGCTTGGGGATCGAACCGGAAGGCATCGAGGCAATCGTACCGTCATATCTCTACCGCTATCGCAGGGCAGGCCAGTTCACCCAGCCACCGCGGCAGGAGAACGGTGCGGCCCCATAGGGTTCTGCGATAGCGGTTTGAGCATCGGGCCGCGTGTCTACGATGCCCGCAGCCTGGCAAAATCCGGCAATGACTGGCATTCGGCTTTCTTCGGAAGCTGCCGGGAGGTGCTTGACGTATCAAAGAACCTGTGCAGTCGGTCCAGTTCCAGGACGATCATGCCTAGCAGATAGGCGAGAAACGGTTCACGCCATTTGTCCCGTGAGACGTGCAGCATGAGTTCGGCCCATTCCAGCATGATCGCATAGGCCTCTCGGTCTGGGACATCTAAGACAGTTTTTGTCGGGGGCATTTTTGTCTTCCTAATGGTCTATTTTTCAAATCATATACGTTTTTAATATTACATGTGATTTGTTAACCGAATGTGCCGATAAAATTCGCCGTTTGATAATATTTTGAATCTGCGCGGCAAGATTCTAAAACTGGCATATAAATCCGCAAATTTACGTAATGTAATTTGTCCGGCAGTAAATCCCCGCGATTCCGTGTGATTGAAAGGCGCTCCAGCTGTGAGCCTTCAGGGAGATGCAAACGAACGGTGGACTGTCTTAATCCGTCGTCCGCAAGGCCGAGCGTTGGACCACAAACACGCTCAGCAGGGGCGCGACAACCGCGATCAACGCGACGGTAATCAGCAGCCAGCCCAGCATGCTGTAGTCGGCAGGCACCTCTATCACACCGGTGTTGCGGTTCTTGACCTCGCGGGTGACGATAAAGATCTCGTTGAGATACCTCGTCAGCAGCGAACTCGCAGACAGGGCGAGATTGGTGAAAGAGGCCATGACGGCGAAGAACGTCGCCTTCAGGTTGACCGGTGCGTTTTTGGCGATCCAGGCCAGCATCGGGATCATCGCGATCTGGCCGAGCGGCGATTCAGCCGCCGTGTCGAGCAATGCAATGAACCTGGCATCGACGATGCCGCCGGTCATCTCTGCGGTCCAGTGATGGATGCCGTAATACAGTCCCAGGTTGGGCAGGGACAAGACACCGGCAGCCAGCGTCAGCAGAACGACAATATGGGAAATCGTCTTACTGGCCATCAGCGGCCGCAACACGATCATTCCTGCCAGTGTCAGCACCGATGTGATAAGGGACAGCACGGACAGAAATTGCTGATCGAAGCCCAGGATATCTATCTGAAACCAGGTCTGGCCGGCGCCGGGCAACGGTACCGCCCGGAACACGAAGATAATGATTGCGGTGCCGAACAGGGCCCGCGCCCGGTCGGGCTCCAATTCCTTGGAAAGCTGGAACATAAGGATGAGCACGACGGTCATGGAGCCGGCAAACACCAGTTCCTGCGAGAAGGGGACATCGCCCAGGCCGACTGTCAGCGTCAGCACGACAAAGGCCAGTCCGCCGCCGAAGTACCAGTAATTGGGTTCGGTTTCCTGGCGGGTGTCGCCCATCGCGTGGGCGATTTGCGATGCATCCAGCCCGCTGGCCGCCAGTTGCCTGCGCCTTCGGTAACTCAGGAAAGAGGCCGCGATCACGCCGCTGATCGACACAGCCGGAATGCTCAACGCCAACAGATAGACCTGCGCGTAGATGGCGGCCTTGCTGGCCTGATCCAGGCTTTCCATGCCTGCGAACATGAAAATGTTGAGCACGGCCACTGCCACCAGCCCGCTGATCAGCGCAAACCGGCCGAGCGTCTGCATGGTGGTGTGCAGGGCCTTCGACACCTGATCGCTGAGTGGAGAACCGGTCGCATCCGTCTTCGGAACGGCCTCCACCGACATGGCGTCCGCCACCGCGTCCTGGATCACAAACCCGATCGGCGCCAGAAGGGCAGACAGGACGTACCAGGCTTCGGTCGGCATGAACGCGGCCATCGCATCGGCCTGCGTCACCAGCGCATACATAATCGTCACGCTGGAACCGGTGAAGGCAGCGCCGAGATAGATGAGCAGGGACTTCCAGCGCCAGATCAGGTCGACCAGATGACCGAGTGGCATCTTCAAAGCCCAGGGCAGACCTGCCCAGAAGGCAAGCCCCGACAGGAACGCTGCTGATAGCCCGAGATATTCCTTGACGAAAAATGTACCGACAATGGCGGTCAGCCCCGACAATCCGGCTGCGAAATAGACCATGAGCGGCGGCAGGAAGGACCAGCGGAACTGCCGGGCGAGCTCGAACACGGTGGCATCGAGCCAATCACGAAATCGGGTGTTCATGGGGATGAGCTCTATGCCGTCTCGTTCATGCGCGGACCGGAAGTCACCCAACCATATGTCACAGCAGGCCTTCCTTGCCTAGGCCGTGGTGAGGATTTAACACTTTCATCTCAAGAGGAGGTGGATTGCGCCTAGGGTAACGAAGCCCATAAAGTTGTCGAGGAGCTTGTCGTAG
>JANQIR010000281.1 GCA_028282065.1 Aestuariivirgaceae bacterium | reverse complement strand
GGCGGAACACATCGCGGCGCTGGATGATGCGCCGGAGAAGTTCGACGCCCGGCGACTCCAGAGCCGAAATCTGATGAACGGTCTTCTTGGCCCGTTCGTTCCACTGCGTCAGATCCTGCCCGATCGATTTGATCCTGCCGGTGCGCTGGCGGGCGTCACGTTCAAGCGTGTCGTGGGTGGAACGGACATCGGAATACGCCGTACGTTGGTCGTCCACCGCCTGGCGAAGTTGCGAAAGCTCACTTTCCAGATGCCCGGTCTCCGGAAGTCCGGTCAGCTTTGCCTCTGCCTCAGCCAGCATCGCACGGGTCTCATTCAGAGTTTCGCTGACCCGGCGGGCGGCCTCCTCAAGTGTGCTCAATTGCCGGGACCGTTCGCCCGCCTTGCGCTCATGTTCGGCCAGCGCCTTGCGTGCGGTCTCCACCGCGGCTGTTGCCTCACGCCAGGCCTGACGGCTGTCGCGTTCGCCAGCAGCCGCCTGCCTGGCGGCCTCTACAGCCTCGTCCAGGGCCGCCTTTGCCGATTGCGCCAGCCCGGCTGCCTCGTCACGCTCTTCTTCCAGCGCGCCCAGCCGGTTGCGCTCCGCCAGCCGGTTCGCCGCTGCACTTGGGGCATCGGCTGCCGCATGAAAACCGTCCCAGCGCCAAAGCGCACCTGACTTGCTGACCAGCCGTTGTCCTGGCGCCAGCTGGCCCTGTAACGCAAAACCGTCGGTATCGTCCGCAATCACGCCGGTATGTTGCAGCCGGCGGGCAAGCGCATCCGGCGCCTTGACGAATTCGCTCAAGACCCTGGACACTGCCGGCAGCCCCTGAGCCGTATCAATGCGTGACAGCGCGCGCCAGTGAACCGGGGCGGCTTCGTCGGCGGACGCATCGATGTCATCCCCCAATGCCGCGCCGAGTGCCGTCTCATATCCCGGCTCAACCTTCATCGCATCGACCAGCGGCGGCCAAAGGTCTCCATCATTGACGTTCAGGAGCTTATGCAGTGTGGAGATTTCCGTGGACAGGCTTTCTGCCCGCCGCCGTGCGCCATCATGTGCCTGCCTGGCTTCGGTCTCCGCCTGCCGGGCGGTTTGCACCTCCGCCTCGCAACGGTTCGCGTTGTCTTCGCAAAGCTGCGCCGCCTCAAGTGCCTTGTCGACGGCAGCCTGCATCTCTTTGGCCTGTTCGGCATCTGCTGATCCGCCGGCAAGCGTCGCTTTGCGTCCGTCAAGCTCGCTCACCTCGCGGTCCAGCCTGGAAATGCGTTCGCGGTGGTTTTTTGCCGTGGCTTCGATTGCGTTGCGCTCGGCATTGAGTTGTGAAAGCCCGGCGGCCGCGGCATCGGCGGCTTCCTGGGCGGCGGCAAGCGTATCGGCCGCTGCCTGAAGCGCACGCGCGGCCTCGGCCCGCGCCTCGGCATCGTTTTCAAGCGCAGTTTCAAGTTCGCCTCGTTCCCTGCCGAGATCTGAGACAATCTTGTCCGTGTCACCAGCCAGTTCGCGCTCACGTGACAGGTCGGCCGCGATCTGCTGCTGACGGTTTTCCAGGTCCTCGCGCTTGGTTGCCGCTTCGCGTTCTTCCCGGTCCAGACCCTCACGCTCCAAAGTCAGCCGTTGCAGAACCGCACCGCGCGTCGCCTCGTTCTCCCGGAACTTCGGCAGAACTTCCGAAGCTGCGTCATGTGCTCGCGTCTTCTCGGAAACCTGCCGGGTGAGCGCCGCGGTCTGCAGCGCAATTTCGTCGAACTTGCTGCGTTCCCCGCGCAGGATCTCTTCGGCCTCCTGCCACGCGGTATAGAGAATTGCCGCCTCCAACCGGCGGATATCCGCAGACAGTTGCTTGTATCGTTGTGCCTGGCGGGCCTGCCGTTTCAGGCTTTGTAACTGGCTTTCAAGCTGCGCGATCACATCGTCGAGCCGGGTCAGATTGGTTTCGGCGGCATTGAGCTTCAACTCCGCCTCATGCCGTCTGGTGTGCAGTCCGGTAATGCCAGCCGCCTCTTCAAGGATACGCCGGCGGGCCTGTGGTTTAGCGTTGATGATTTCGCCGATCTGGCCTTGCCGCACCAGCGCAGGTGAGCGTGCGCCGGTCGAGGCATCCGCGAACAACAGTTGCACGTCGCGGGCGCGGACATCCTTACCGTTGATGCGGTAGGCCGAGCCTGCCTCGCGTTCGATACGCCGGGCGATCTCAAGGTTGTCGGCTTCTGAATAGGGTGGTCCGAATTCCTGGCTGCCGCGTTCCAGTGTGACCAGCACCTCCGCCATATTGCGGGCGGGCCGCGATGCCGTGCCGGAGAAGATCACGTCATCCATGCCGGAGGCGCGCATGCTCTTGTACGAGCTTTCGCCCATTACCCAGCGCAGCGCTTCCAGCAGGTTCGACTTGCCACAGCCGTTCGGCCCGACGACCCCGGTCAGGCCGTCGGCGATCACAAGCTCGGTCGGTTCGACAAACGACTTGAAACCCGACAGTCTCAAACGGGAGAACCGCATCTTCCCCTTTCTTCCCCTTCCGGCTGCCGCGAGAGCAATGCCGGTATCGTTCGCTTTTCCGCCCCCGACGGAAACAAGCCCCAGGATTGCGGCCCCAAGGCTACGGCCCCCAAGACTGTGGCCGACGCCAAAGTGCTCTAGCCGAGCTCAGCCTCGATCATCTTGCGGAAATCGTCGATCCCCGCATTACCCTTTAGTAGCTTGCCGTTGATGAAAAACGTCGGCGTGGAGTTCACGCCATAAGACTTCGCCGCCTTCTCCCGGATTTCGATGATGCCCTGGGCGATCTCTTCGTTCTTCAGGCAGCTGTCGAAACTTTCTTCCGTGAAGCCCGCCAGTTTCGCAATTTTGAAAAGTTCCTGACGCGCGTTCCGGCTGGCCCAGGCCTTTTGCTGTTCGAACAGGATGTCGATCAAGGCGAAATACTTGTCCTCCGGCGCGCATCTGGCCAGCATGAAGGCGGCCAACGCCAGGTCGTCGAAGGGAAATTCCCGGAATACGAAACGCACCTTGCCGGTATCGACGAACTCTTTCTTGAGTTCCAGGTAGGCCCCGGCATGGAAGCTGGCGCAGTGCGGGCAGGTGGCCGAGGCATATTCGATGACCGTCACCGGTGCATCGGCCTTGCCGATGGACCGCTCGCCAAGCGCCGGCGGTTTGGCAAGGTCGGACAGGTCCTGCGCCGCGGCATTGGCGGCGTTTATGCCGGGCACCTGCGTTGCGTTCTCGTGCGGCATGCCGAAATAGGCGGCAGTGCCTGCTCCTGCCACAAGAACCGCCCCTGCGGCGATGAATAGTCGACGATCTAGTTTCATGATGAATCCTACCTACTAGATATTGAGATTTAATCCAATGACTGTTTTGGGCTGTGGAGAACTCTCGTCAGCCTTGGTTGTCCTCGCCACCGGCCGGATTTCGTGACTTTGACAAGGCGCCCTTGCCCAGCCGTCTGAGCGCGCCTTTGAGCTTGTCGTCGCCGATTTCGTGCAGCTTGGCCTCAAGTTGTTCCAATCTGCTTTCGTCGGGCTCGGTTGGTGGAGGTTGTGTTCGCTTGCGGGCATCGGCTGGCAGCTTGCCCTGCATAACCTTCAGGTCGGCCACCGCCGCGTAGCCGTAATAGCCGTTGATCCGGTCGATTATCCTTTGCTTGTCGTGCTGTATTGTCAGTCCGTGGCCGGGCTCGACACGGATCACCAGGGTGCCGCCCATCTTGTCCTTCGCGGTACCGCGCGGCCAGCGGATGCGCTCCGGCGCACTGACATTCGCCAGTTCCGGCCCGGCGATCTCGGCCCACTGGTTAAGCAGTTCGCCATAGGCGAAACCGTAGCGCTCGAACGAGGCGCGCGTCAGCTTTCGAATGTCTTTGGTGAGTGTTTTCACCGGCCGGATGTCCGCCATGCTTTCAAACTGTCCATTCCTCAATATAGTCGCCGCAAGTCATCTCACGAATCACTTTCAGGCGAATGCCCACAAGAACTGCAATATTGCTCGACTGGTATGCCCGTCATGCGCGCGATCTGCCGTGGCGTGCCCGGCCCGGTAAGGCACCGGATGCCTACCGGGTCTGGCTGTCGGAAATCATGCTGCAGCAAACCACCGTGGCTGCGGTCAAGGCATATTTCCTGAAATTCGTCGAATTATGGCCGGGTGTCGAAGATCTGGCGGCGGCGGATCTGGATGATGTTTTGAGAAACTGGGCAGGGCTTGGCTACTATGCGCGCGCCCGCAACCTGCACAAATGCGCCCGCACGGTGGTTGCCGACCACGGCGGCCGGTTTCCCGGCACTGCGGCCGATCTGCAGAAACTGCCCGGCATCGGCCCCTATACGGCAGGCGCCATCGCGGCCATTGCCTTCAATGAACAGGTCGCCGCCGTGGACGGTAACGTTGAGCGTGTCATCACCCGGCAGTTCGATTTGCGGACCCCGCTGCCGGACGTCAAACCGGAGGTGAACAGGATTGTCGCAGACCTGGTTCCCGAGACCGGGGCGGGGGATTTCGCGCAGGCACTGATGGACCTCGGCGCCACGGTATGCGCACCTGCCCGTCCAAACTGCCTGATCTGCCCGTGGAGCGGCACGTGCCTTGGCCTTAAGAACGGTACCGCGCCGGATCTTCCGCGCAAGAAACCCAAGAAACCCAGGCCGGTACGCTACGGCACGGTCTTCTGGGCAGAACGTGCCAATGGTGCGGTGCTTATGCGCCGTCGCCCCGAACGCGGCCTTCTGGGCGGCATGTTGGAATTCCCGTCAACAGATTGGGGTGGGGAGCCGGCCGGGGACCCGGGCCGGGATGCGCCGGTGAAGGCAAAGTGGCGGCAGGTGCCAGGCGAGGTTGAGCACGTCTTCACGCATTTCCGCCTGGTTCTTGATGTCTGGCGGGCCGACGACCCCGTGCCGCCTGCCAATGTTCCCGACGGCGACTTTCGCTGGATTGAACGGCATGAACTTGCCGGCGAAGCCCTGCCGTCGGTCATGAAAAAGGTCGTAGCGGCGGTTCTGGGCGCCGATGCGCTTAAGCCTCCGCCTCGCCAAGCAGCCGCTCGACGATGACACAGTCGCGCCACTCGCCATCCAGTTTGCCATGCCGCCGAAGCACGCCAACTTCCCGGAACCCGCACCTGGCGCATAGTTCAAGGCTCGCCCTGTTGTCGGCAAAGATGCGGCTGGTCAGCTTCCAAACACCCGCTGCGGCGGCACGGGCGATCAGGTCCTGCATGAACCCCATGGCGATACCCTGACCACGGTGAGTGGGATCGACATAGACCGAAAAATCGCGGATACCGCTGTAACAGGCGCGTGGACTGTAAGGTGAATTCGATACGAACCCCGCAATGGTTCCCTCAAGGTCGGCAACAAGAACCGGCACCGGGGCAGGGGCTGCGATCCACGTCTCGACATCGCCGACCGTACGCTGGTCCGTTTCGAACGTAGCGATGCGTTCGCCGATCCCGGCATTGAAGATGCCGGCAATGGCGGCGGCATCGGCTACCTTGGCTGGTCTTACGGTTGCGCCCATCGTAGACCAGAAGTCTTATACGATTTCGGTTGGACGCGGCAATCCGCTCAACTGTCCCGCATTTCGGCGCGAATCTGTTGCCTGAGCAGATCGATCGGCAGGACCTTGCGGCCCTTCTTGAAATGCCAGAACACCCAGCCATTGCAGGCTTCCGCGCCTTGCACATGGGCGCCGATCTTATGGATCGATCCGGACGCATCGCGCACCGCGATAGACCCGTCGGCCCGTACCGTGGCTGCGTGACGCCGGCTTGGATCCACCAGCACATCGCCTGGTGACAGCAGCCCGCGTTCGATCAGGTTGCCGAACGGCACGCGAGGTTCGGCCCGCTTGCCGCGGGTGATTTCCAACGCCCTGTCCGGCATCGGCTCGGTCTCCGCCAGCCGCTGCCGGGCGGCATCGGCATAGGTGGGATCACGCTCGATGCCGATGAAGTGACGACCCAGTTTTTTGGCCACCGCGCCGGTCGTACCGGTGCCGAAGAACGGATCGAGTATCGTATCGCCGGCGTTAGAGGCTGACAGAATGACCCGGTGGAGAAGAGATTCCGGTTTCTGGGTCGGATGCACCTTCTGGCCGTCATCGCCCTTGAGCCGTTCGGCGCCGTTGCAGATCGGCAGCACCCAGTCGGAGCGCATCTGCAGATCGTCATTAAGTGCCTTCATCGCGTCGTAGTTGAACGTGTAGCGCTTCTGTTCGCCGCTCTTGGAGGCCCAGATCAGCGTCTCATGCGCATTGGTGAAGCGCCGGCCGCGGAAATTCGGCATCGGGTTTGTCTTGCGCCAGATGATGTCGTTGAGAATCCAAAAACCCAGATCCTGCAGCGCCGTACCGACCCTGAAGATGTTGTGATAGGACCCGATCACCCACAAGGTGCCGGTATCCTTGAGCACCCGCCGGCATTCCGACAACCACGCCCTGGTGAACGTGTCATAGTCGTTGAATGTCGAGAACCGGTCCCAGTCCTCTTCCACGCCATCGACCCGGCTTTGGTCGGGGCGCAACAGTTCGCCTGCGAGCTGCAGGTTATACGGCGGATCTGCAAACACCATGTCGACGGTGCCTGAGGGGATTTTCTTCAGTTCCTCAAGACAATCGCCCTGAAGAATCGTGTTTTGGAGCGGCCGGACATCCGGCCGGACAGCAAAGCCCATGGTTCCACCCTTTGACGCAACTCACTGACGGCCGTTTTTGTGCCGATTCGTTGTCTATAAACTGGAGTCTCGCGGACTCCGGTGGAACTGCATTCGCTGCTTATGGTTAATACTGTGCCGGTATGCCCGTTACGCCGTACCCTCGATCAGCAGGCGGATCGGGCGGAACGAGCGGCGGTGTTCAGGACACGGTCCAAGGCGGTCCAGTGCCGCCTTGTGCTGGGCGGTGCCGTACCCCTTGTGCCTGGCCAGTCCGTAGCCAGGATACCGGACATCCAATTCGGCCATCAAACGGTCGCGGGTGACTTTCGCAACGATGGAGGCCGCGGCGACCGACAGGCAGATGCCGTCACCACCGACAACGGCACGGCAGTCTATCCCGATATCCGGTGTCCGGTTGCCGTCGACGATTGCCAGCCGGGGGTGGGGTGCCAGCTGGCCGACCGCTTCGGCCATGGCCCACATGGTTGCCGCCAGGATGTTGGTCTCATCGATCCGGCCGACGTCCGCCATTGCGGTGGCGATAATGGCTGTGTGCCGAATGTCATCGAACAGCCTGTCCCGCGCCGCTTCGCTCAGTTTCTTTGAATCGTTGAGCCCGTCCGGAATGGCATCTGGGTCGAGGACCACCGCGGCTGCCACCACCGGACCGGCCCACGGGCCGCGTCCTGCCTCGTCAACGCCGCATACCGGCCATTGCCCGGCCGACCGTGCGGCCTCTTCAAGGTCGAAAGTGGGTTTGGCCGGCATGTCCGAATCATCCAGTGAGAGACCCGGATTTTATCGGCGGCAAGACCGGCCATGGCAATGACAAAAGCGGGGCCAAAAGCGGGGCCAAAAGCCGGATCAAACACCGGAACTCAGAAAAGGTCCAGTTGCTCGCCCGGTTGTGGGGGGCGTTTGAACAGGCCGGTGCGAAGCTTTGTCTTGCCGCGGTTAAGGCCGAGGCGGTCGCAGGTGATCTCAAACCTTCGGCCAATCGACCAGGCATAGGGGCCCGACCCGGTCTGCCGCCGTCCCCAGGTCGCATCATAGTCCTTGCCCAGACGCATGGAGCGGACAAGGGAAAGCACATGAGCCGCCGAATCCGGCATCTCGTTCATCAGCCATTCGCGAAACAGTGTGCTGACCTCAAGCGGCAGACGCAACAGGACGTAGCCCGCTTCCTTGACACCCGCCACGGATACAGCCTTGAGAATGGCCTCCAATTCGCGGTCGTTTAGAGCCGGGATAACCGGCGCCAACATTGCCGCTGTCGGTATCCCTGAAGCAGACAGGACCTCCAACGCCTGCAATCGCTTTGCGGGCACGGATGCCCGCGGCTCCATCTTGCGCGCCAAATCACCGTCCAGCGTCGTCACGGAAATTGCGACCTTGGCCAGGCCTCTTTCCGCCATTTGCCGCAGGATATCAAGATCGCGGAGCACCAGTGCGGACTTTGTGACGATGCCGACCGGATGGTTGAACTCCTGCAGAACCTCTAGGATCTGCCGTGTGATCCGGTATTGCCGTTCTATGGGCTGATAAGGATCCGTATTTGTGCCAAGCGCAATGGTCTTCGGTTTGTAGCCCGGGTGCATAAGCTCACGGCGCAGCAATTCGGCCGCGTTCGGCTTCGCAAACAGCCGGCTTTCGAAATCCAGCCCCGGTGACAGGCCCATATTGGCGTGCGTCGGGCGTGCATAGCAGTAGCTGCAGCCATGCTCACATCCGCGATACGGATTGATAGATCTGTCAAACGAAAGATCGGGAGACCGGTTGCGGGTAATGATGGTCTTGGCGGCCTCGTCCGTCACGTCCGTCTTGAGGGCCGACAGGTCTTCCAGGCTTTGCCAGCCGTCATCGAAGATCAGCCTGGACAGTGCTTCATGCCGTCCCGATACGTTCGATCGCGCGCCTCTGCCGCGTGCCTGCCTGAGCGCAATTGCATCCTCCGGAACGGCCTCGTCGGTGAACTCGAGCCGTTCTCTCATGTCAATCAGTGTAGCCATGGGTGCATATTAGCACATAAAAAGAACATAACAAGAACATTATGGCTTGAAATGTACTTCATTGACCTGCGTCAATGCGCCATGAGCAGTGTGTTGCTAGGGGATTGTGAAGGAGCAAGAGCTAGAGCAACAAGGGGAAGTCAGCAGTATGAGCGGAAACTCGCAGACCATCGTCGAAGACAAGAACAAACCTGCAAAGGGCGGTAATGGCATAGATGCCGGGCCGTTGCCATTGCCGTCATTGGACGGCGCCGATACGGAGGCTGTGGAGGCAGGCGAGGCCGGGGCCCATCGCATTGCCGAACTGCGGCACGACCGGGACGCTGTCCGCAAGTTTTTTGAAACCGGGGAGTATCCGTTCAAGAAGAAGATGTCACGGCAGGACTATGAGCGCCAAAAGGCGGAGCTGCAGGTTGAGCTTTTGAAGGTTCAGGAGTGGGTGCGTGCAACCGGCCAGAAGATCGTTATGATTTTCGAAGGCCGCGATGCAGCCGGAAAGGGCGGCACGATCAAGCGGTTCATGGAACATCTCAATCCGCGTGGTGCCCGTGTCGTTGCCCTCGACAAACCAACCGACCGCGAGCGTAGTCAGTGGTTTTTCCAGCGCTATATCAATCATCTGCCGTCCGCCGGCGAGATCGTTCTGTTCGATCGCTCATGGTACAATCGTGCCGGCGTGGAGCGTGTCATGGGGTTTTGTTCGCCCAACGACTATTTGGAGTTCATGCGTGAGACGCCGGAACTGGAACGCATGCTGGTGCGCAGCGGTGTGCAGCTTTACAAATACTGGTTCTCGGTGACCCGCGATGAACAATTGCGCCGGTTCAAATCGCGCGAGAAGGAGCCGCTCAAGAAGTGGAAACTGTCGCCGATTGACCGTGAATCTCTCGACAAGTGGGACGACTACACCGAAGCCAAGGAAGCCATGTTCTTCTACACGGACACCGCAGATGCGCCCTGGACCATCATCAAGTCCAACGATAAGAAGCGCGCCCGGCTGAACTGCATGAAGCACTTCCTGTCAACCTTGTCCTACACGGACAAGGACCATCATGTGATCGGCCATCCCGACCCGCTGATTGTTGGTTCTTCCCAGCATGTCATCGGCCGCAGCGAGCACATTCTGGGCCACAGCCTGCACCCGGAGCAGCGCCGCAACGCTTGAAGCGCGTCATTGCCTGCTTAAGGGGCAGCGAAATCCGTCTTGTGTCGTGCGCAGTCCTGACTATGCTGCGCGCGCACGGGAACGGTATTTGTCTGCCGCATGCTGTCTATAGTCATTCCAACTCTTGATGCCTCAGCCGGCCTTGAGCGGCAATTGCAGGCGCTTGCCAATGCCGAAGTGGCAGGCAGCGCCCCTGAAGTCGTCATCGCCGATGGTGGATCCGGGGACGGCACGGTGGAGATTGCCCTAAGGCATGGCGTCGCGCTCGTGACGGCCGAACCGGGTCGCGGCACACAGCTTGCCGAAGGCGGACGCGCCGCATCCGGCCGCTGGCTGTTGTTCCTTCATGCCGATACGGTACTGGCGGAAGGCTGGCCTGCAGTCGTGGCGCGCCACATGCGGGCGCACGAAGGTCAATCCAAAGCGGCCGTGTTCCGCTTTCGCCTTGATGATGTACGCTGGCAGGCGCGGGCGCTGGAGTTTATCGTCAAATGGCGATGCCGGTTGTTTGCATTGCCCTATGGTGACCAGGGCCTGCTGATATCGCGGGAGCTTTATGATGCAGTGGGAGGGTTTCGTGACATTTGCCTCATGGAGGACGTTGACATCGTAAGCCGGATCGGCCGGACGCGGCTTACCTGTCTGAACCATGATGCCGTGACCAGCGCGGAGCGCTACCGGCGCGACGGCTACGTGGCCCGGATGGCGCGCAACGCCACATGTCTGACACTGTGGTATCTCGGTGTTTCGCCTGAACGCATAGCCAGGCTCTACCGATGATGCGGCATCTGGTGATCATGGTGAAGAGGCCTCAGGCCGGCCGCGTCAAGACACGCCTTGCCCGGCAAATCGGTGCGGCCGAG